>JBATAV010000454.1:0-3019 GCA_049662025.1 Paracoccaceae bacterium
AGTTTGACGGCAAGGTCGGCATCTCCGGCGTCGTCCTGACGCGGATGGACGGCGATGGCCGCGGCGGTGCGGCGCTGTCGATGCGCGCCGTCACCGGCAAGCCGATCCGCTTTGTCGGCCTGGGCGAGAAGATGGACGCCATCGAGGTGTTCGAGGCCGAGCGTGTGGCGGGCCGCATCCTCGGCATGGGCGATATCGTCGCCCTGGTGGAAAAGGCGCAAGAGACCTTCGAGGTCGAGCAGGCGGAGCGGATGGCCCGGCGCTTCCAGAAGGGTCTGTTCAACATGAACGACCTGCGGATGCAGCTGGAACAGATGCTGAAGATGGGCGGCATGCAGGGCCTGATGGGCATGATGCCGGGCATGGGCAAGATGGCCAAGCAGGCCGAAGAGGCCGGCTTTGACGACCGCATGCTGCGCCGCCAGATCGCGCTGATCCAGTCGATGACCAAGAAGGAACGCGCCAACCCCGACCTGATGCAGGCCAGCCGCAAGAAGCGGGTGGCGGCAGGGGCGGGGCTGGAAGTGGCCGATCTGAACCGGCTGATCAAGCAGCACAAGCAGATGGCCGACATGATGAAGAAGATGGGCAAGGGTGGCATGATGAAACAGGCCATCAAGTCGATGATGGGCAAGGGCGGCATGCCCGACCCGTCGAAGATGACGCCCGAACAGCTGGCCGAGGCCGCCAGGGGCATGCAGCAGGGCATGGGCGGCATGGGCGGCATGGGTGGCGGCATGGGAATGCCGCGCGGCATGACCCTGCCGGCGGGCCTGTCGGGGATGATGAAGAAGAAATGATCCTCTGATGGCCGCCCCCGTGCAGCAGTTTTCCGACACCGTGCCGGTCCTTTTGACCGAACGGCTGCGGCTGCGCGCGCCCCGGCTTGATGATTTCGAATATCACGCCGATTTCCACGCCAGCCCCCGCGCGGTCTGGGAGGGTGGCGAGAAACCCCGCAAGGAGGCCTGGTACAACTGGTCCGGCGATGCGGCCTCCTGGGGCCTGCGCGGCTATGGCGCCTTCTCGGTCGAGATGAACGGCGCCTTCGTCGGCGAAGTCGGCCTTTATCATCCCGACCATTTCCCCGGCCCCGAACTGGGCTGGTTCGTCATTCCCGAAGCCGAGGGCCAGGGCATCGCGTTCGAGGCCGCGCAAGCCGTGCTGGGCTGGATCCGCGCCAGCTTTGACTGGCCCGACATCACCTCGATCATCGAGCATGGCAACGCCCGCTCGATCGCGCTTGGCCTGCGGCTGGGCGGTAGAATCGTGGTCGACCCCGCCTATCCCGGCATCGACCCCGGCGACGTGGTGATCCGCCACGACCTGCGGAGGGCGGCATGACCCTGACCAATGCGCCCCGGCTGGAAACGGAACGCCTGATCCTGCGCGGCCCCGAGGCGAAGGATTTCGCTTTGGTGGCTGATTTCTACGCGGATGCGGATCGGTCGTGGGGCTTTGGCGGGCCGCAGAACCGCACAGAGGCCTGGCGCTGGTTTGCCAGCATGATCGGCCATTGGGCCTTGCGCGACTTTGGTTTCTGGATGGTCGATACCAGGGACGGCGAAACCGTCGGCATGGTTGGCCTCTGGGCGCCCGAAGGTTGGCCAGAGCCGGAACTTGGCTGGGTAATGTTCTGCAATGGCGAAGGCAAGGGTTACGCGCTGGAAGCGGCATTTGCCGCGCGCGCGCATGCTTATGGCAAAATGGGCATGCCGGCGCTGTCCAGCAATATCTTCCCCGGCAATCAGCGCTCCGTCGCCTTGGCCGAACGTATGGGCGCGCGGCTGGAGCGCGAATATCAAAACGTCACTCATGGCACCGAGATGGTCTATCGCCACCCCGGCCCGGCAGAGGTGGCGGTATGATCACCCTCTCGGGCATTCCGGTGATCGACACGGCCCGCCTGCGCCTGCGCGGGCCGCGGGTTGCGGATTTTGAGGTTTACGCCGCCTTCCTCGCCTCGCCCCGGTCCTCGCGGATCGGCGGGCCGGTGCCACGGGTGCAGGCCTGGCGGTCGTTTGGTCATCTGACCGGGCATTGGGTGCTGCGCGGCTATTCGATGTTCATCCTGGCCGACCGCGACACCGACACGGCGCTCGGCATGGCCGGCCCATGGTTCCCCGAAGGCTGGCCGGAACCCGAGATCGGCTGGTCGATCTGGGCGGCAGAAGCCGAAGGCAAGGGCCTTGCGCATGAAGCGGCCACGGCCGCCCGCGCCCATGCCTATGACAGCCTGGGCTGGACCACCGCAATTTCGCTGATCGCCGAGGGCAACGCGCGCTCCGAGGCGCTGGCCCACCGCATGGCCTGCACGCCCGAAGGCACCTTCGTGCATGAAGTCTTCGGCCAAAGCCGCATCTTCCGCCATCCGGGACCGGAGGCCCTGCAATGACGCCGCATCACACCGCCAAGACCGGGCAAGACGGGGGCCAGATGGACACCGCGACCAAAGCCGCATCCCTGCTGAAAGACCACCGCGAGTCGATCGACCGGCTGGACGCGATCCTGGTCTACACACTGGCCGAGCGGTTCAAGCATACCCAGGCGGTGGGGCGGCTGAAGGCCGAACACAACCTGCCGCCATCGGACCCCGCCCGCGAGGAACGCCAGATCGAACGGTTGCAGGCGCTGGCCCATGAGGCCGACCTCGACCCCGAATTTGCCAAGAAATTCCTGAACTTCATCATCGGCGAAGTGATCAGGCACCACGAGAAACTGCAAAAGTGAAACCCCGCAGGGTGGGCGATATTGCCCGTCCTGCAATGCCATCCCGAAGGAGAAACACCATGGCTATGAAAATCCGGCTTGCCCGCGGCGGTTCCAAGAAGCGCCCGTTCTATTCCATCGTCGCCACCGACAGCCGCATGCCGCGCGACGTCCGCTTCCTGGAAAAGCTGGGCTCTTACAACCCGCTTCTGGCCAAGGACGACGAGGCCCGTGTCGTGATGAACATGGACCGGGTGAACCACTGGCTTGCCCAGGGCGCCCAGCCGACCGACCGCGTCGCCCGCTTCCT
>JBATAV010000455.1:0-7853 GCA_049662025.1 Paracoccaceae bacterium
GCGTTGCGCCGCCGCTCGGCCCGGTTCATCGCGATGCCAGCCACCAGGACGCCCAGCCCCACCACCGCCACCATCAGCGTGGCCAAGGCGTTGATATCGGGCGTGACACCCATCTTGACTTTCGACCAGATCAGCAAGGGCAAGGTCGTTGACCCCGGCCCGGTGGTGAAAGACGTGATCACCACATCATCCAGCGAGATGGTAAAGGCCAGCAGCCAGCCCGACATGATGGCCGGAAAGATCACCGGCAGGGTAATGTCGAACAACACCTGCCAGGGCCGCGACCCCAGGTCCATCGCCGCCTCTTCGATCGCCTGGTCGGCCTGCACCATGCGCGCCTGCACAACCGTGGTCACGTAGACCATCGAAAAGGTGATATGCGCCAGCGTGATGGTGGTAAAGCCGCGGCTGCCCGGCCAGCCCACCCACTCCGCCATCAGGATGAAGAACATCAGGCTGGAAATCCCGGTGATCACGTCGGGCATGATCAAGGGCGCCGTGACCAGGCCGGAAAACAACAGCCGCCCGCGAAAGCGGCGAAACCGCACCAGCGCGATCCCGGCCATGGTGCCAAGAAGGGTGGCCGCGGTGGCCGACACCAGGGCAATCTTCAACGACAGCAGCAGCGCCGCCAGCACCTGCCGGTTGGAAAACAGCGTCACATACCACTTGGTCGAAAACCCGCCCCAGACCGTGGCCAGCCGCGAGGCGTTGAACGAATAGACGATCATCGACAGGATCGGGATGTAGAAGAAGGCAAAGCCGAAGCACAGCATGGTGATCAGAAAGACCGGGCGGCGGTTCATTTGCTGCCCTCCGCCCTGGCCCGATAATGGCTGTACAGCATCGTCGGCACCACCATCAGCACCAACAGCGCCACCGCCACCGCCGAAGCCATCGGCCAGTCGCGGGCCGTCGAGAACTCGTCCGAGATCACCCGCCCGATCATCGGGCTGGAGGCACTGCCGACCAGCGTCGGAATCACCAGCTCTCCGGCCGCCGGAATGAACACCAGCATTCCCCCCGCGATGATCCCCGGCACCGATTGCGGCAGCGTGATGTCAAGAAACACCTGATGCGGGCGCGACCCCAGGTCCAGCGCGGCTTCGTCCAGCGTGGTGTCCAGCCGTTCCAGGCTGGCATACAAGGGCAGGATCATGAACGGCAGGTAGGTATAGACCATCACCAGCACCACCGCGAAATTGGTGTGCATCATGGGTATGGAATGCACCGCCCAATCCACCGGCACCACGAAATTCCACCAGTCGGTCAACAGCTTGTTGAACCAGCTGGATTTGCCCATCAGCCCCATCCAGGCATAGACCCTGAGCAGGAACGAGGTCCAGAACGGCAAGATCACCAGCATCAGCAGGATATTCCGCCAGGCCGGCGCCACCCGCACCAGCCCCAGCGCCATCGGATAGCCGATCAGCAGACACAAGACCATCGCGGCGGCGGCATTCAGGACCGAGGTCAGGAAGGCCCGCAGATAAAGGCTGTCGGTCACCAGCCGGTAATAGTCCCGCAGGTTGAACCAGGGGTGGTCGCCGCCAAAGCTGAACGGCGGCGCGGTGGGGGTCTTGGTTGCCACGCTCATCGCCACGACGATCAGGAAAGGCAGCAGGAACAGCGCGACCAGCCAGACATAGGGCACGCCGATGATGATGTCGGACCATCCCTTGCGGTCAAGCCAGCGGCTGAAACGGGATTGCGCCATCGCCCTACTCCGCCAGAACGATGGCAGAACCGGGGTCGAACGACAGGAACACCCGCTCGTCCCAATCGGCCCGCGCGGCATCTTCGCCACGGTTGGCGTTCACCGCATGGGCCTGCACCAGCGCGCCCGACGGCAGGGTGATGCGGTAAAGGCTGTCCTTGCCGAAATAGGCCAGGTCCTTGACCTGCCCCTCCACCACATTCGGCCCCTCGGGGCGGTTCTTGGTGATACGCAGCTTTTCGGGCCGCAGGGCCAAAGTCACCGCCTGCCCCTCGACCAGCCCTGGCACATCGCGCGCCTGCATCGCACCGCCCAGCGCGGGCACGTCCAAAGCCAGATGATCGCCCTTCCGCCCGGTGACCACCGCGTCAAACGAGGTGATCGAGCCGATGAACCCGGCCACAAAGCGGCTGTTGGGAAATTCGTAGATATCGGTCGGGCTGCCGATCTGCTTGACCTGCCCCTTGTCCATCACCGCGATCCGGTCGGCCAGGGTCATCGCCTCTTCCTGATCGTGGGTCACGACCATGAAGGTCACCCCGGTGCGCTCCTGAATGCTCATCAACTCGAACTGGGTATGCTCGCGCAGCTTCTTGTCCAGCGCCGCCAGCGGTTCATCCAGCAACAACAGCTTGGGCTGCCGGGCCAACGCGCGGGCCAGCGCCACCCGCTGCCGCTGCCCGCCGGAAATCTGATGCGGCTTGCGCGCGGCAAATTGCGTCAGCTGCACCAGATCCAGCATCTCGCGCACCCGCTCGGCCCGCTCGGCCTTGCCGATCGGTTCGTGCTTCAACCCGTAGGCGATGTTCTTTTCCACCGTCATGTGCGGGAACAACGCATAGCTTTGGAACATCATATGCACCGGCCGCGACCAGGGCGGCACCCCCGCCATGTCGCGGCCGTCCAGAAAGATGCGGCCGGCGCTGAGGTCTTCGAACCCCGCCAACATCCGCAACAGCGTGGTCTTGCCGCAGCCCGACCCGCCCAGAAGCGCGAAGATCTCGCCCTTGCCGACGGTCAGCGACACGTTGCTGACCGCCTTGAAGGCACCGAACAGCTTCGAGACCCCTTCGATTTTCAGGAAGGGCTCGTCCGCGGCGGGCATCGCCTAGCCGCCCGTCTTGATCTGGGTCCAGATCCGGTTCAGCGCCGACTCCTGCTCGGAGGTCTGCGGTTTCGGCGTATAAAGCCGCGACAGGGTTTCCGCGTCAGGATAAACCGCCGGGTCCGACGAGATCGACGGATCGACCAACGGCGTTGCCGCCTTGTTGGCATTGGCATAGCCGGTGTAGTCGGTGCAGGCCGCGATCACCTCGGGGCGCAAGAGGTAGTCGATGAACAGATAGGCGTTGTCCAGATTCGACGCATCGCCCGGAATCGACCACAGGTCGAACCACGCCGGTGCCCCGGTTTTCGGCACATAATAGGCCAGGTTCATCTCGATCCCCGCCTCGGCCGCGCGGGCCTTGGCCACGCCGTAATCGCCCGACCAGTTGTTCACGGCGCAAACCTCGCCATTCGGGATGGTGGTCAGGTAGTTCGAATTGTCGAAGGTGGCGATATAGGGACGGATCGCCTTGAACGCCTCGGCCAGCTTGGCATAGCCCTCGGGGCCGGGGTTGTCCGGGTCGATGCCCAGATATTTCATCACCATGAAGCCAATGTCGGTCGGGCTGTCGAGGATGGAAATCCCGCAGTCGGCCAGCTTGGCCGCGTTCTCGGGCTTGAAGATGGTGTCCAGACTTTCCAGATCGGCGTCCGGCAGACGCGCCATCACCATGTCCATGTTATAGGCAAAGCCGACCGAACCCCACATGTAAGGCACGCCATGCTCGTTGCCGGGGTCGAACCCCTCGATGATCTTCAGGATCTCGGGGTCCAGGTTGCCCCAGCCGGTCAGCCTGGCATGGTCGATCTTCTGGTACACCCCGGCGCGCACGAACTGCGGCAGCGACAGCCCCGATTGCAGCACCACGTCATAGCCCGACGACCCCGCCAGCATCTTGGCCTGCGCCTCTTCGGAGGACGCATAAAGGTCGTAGACCACACCGATCCCGGTCTCGGCCTCGAAATCGGCCACCGTGGTTTCGCCGATGTAATCGGACCAGTTATATACATTCACCGTGCCGGCAGCGGCCCAGGACGGGCGCACATAAGGCAGGGCAAGGCCCCCAGTCAGGGCCGCAAGAGTGGAGCGACGGGTCAGTTTCATGGGTCTTCTCCTCTGTTGTCATTTGCCATCTTGTGTGGCTTGGGAATGCGCGTCGGTTTTGCGCAGTCGTTCGCGCCGTCGTTCGCGCGTGGATTTGATCAAAAGTCTAACGCCTTCTCAGCCTGTGCCAAGCATTTCCTTGTTCTTCGCGGCCATTTCCGCCCCGGCAGGGGCATCTTGCAGCCTCATTACCGGCAAAAGCCCCTGCAAATGGTCGTGATGCCGGCGCAGGCCGTATTCATGGTCCGACAAGTGAAACCCGTCGAAGGCCGACGATTTCATCGATTCGTTCGACCAGATCGTCAGTTGCTGATCCTCGGCACTCGTATCGCGGTCGATCCGCATCGCCAGATAGCGCGCCAGCCGTTGCGGACGGTCCTCATTGGCATGGCGATAGCTGCGGCCCGTCAGCAGCGTCTTGCCCGGCCCGCGCGGCAGATCGTGATAGAACTGCGCCCCCTCGGGGGTAAAGGCGAACACCGTGCTGGGGAAAATGCCATAATAGATCCAGCTTTTGCGCAGATGCGCCGGCAGATGCGGCTGATCGGGGCTGTGTTTGACATATTCCTTCACCGACCAGCGCCGCCCCCGCCTGTCACCATAGAACCCGACCGAGACATGCAAGCCGCCGTCCATGTAAAGGTCGCGGTAATCCCGGCCATACAGCTCTTGCAGCGACGGGTGCGCCAGCGGCACATGATAGCCCTCATTGTCCACATCGCGCACCGATTTCCAGTTGACCGGCAGCTCTGCCGCCCAACTGGCCGTGGCCGCAGGCAGCAGCGCCCCCGCGCCATAGGCGGCGAAATCGGCATCATAGGGCGCCAGCAGCTGCGCGATGGCAGGCTGCGGGCCGGGATGGAACCGCAGAAAGATGAAGCCGTGGAACAGCTCCATCTCGATCGGCTTCAGCCCGAAATCCTCGCGCTTCATCTCGCCGAAACTGTCGGGCTGCGCCACGCCGCGCAAGGTGCCGTCAAGGTTGTAGACCCAGCCGTGGAACGGGCAGACCACCGCAGCCCGGCACTGGCCCTGCGCGCCGTCCACCACCCGCGCCCCGCGATGGCGGCAGAGGTTGTGAAACGCCCGCACCTGCCCGTCTTGGCCGCGCATCACCACCGCCCGCTCATCGAAGATGTCAAAAGCCAGCCAGTCGCCGGGGCCAGGCACGTCGCTTTCATGCCCCACCACCTGCCAGTGGTTCAGAAACACCCCATCACGCTCCAGCGCGAACAGTTCCGGCGCGCGATAGGTCCAGGCCGGCAGGCCGGTGCGTTCCCAGTCATTCGGGATCGGCAAGGATTTGAATGGCAGTTCAGTCATCTCTGGTCCTCCATCTGCGCGCGCACCCATTGGTGAAAACGCCAGATCTCATATTCCTCGGGCATCAGCCTTGCCGCCTTGAACGCCGGAGAGCGCATGCCGCGCTGGTTCATCTCGGACGCTTCGCCGTCCTGGGCCATCACGATCTTGGCGAAATCCGCCACTTCACCCGCATCGAACCCCGGCTGCGCCAGCGTCTCGGGCGCAAAGTGCCATTCCGCCACCAGCCGCGTCCGTTCCGGCCCCACCGGCACCAGCCGGACCGACCGCACATAATCCACATGCGCCACCACATAGACCGAGGGCCACAGGGTGACGAAATTATACCCCGCCTCCCGCTCCGCCCCGGTCAGCCCCGCAAACACCGGCCCGCAAGCCGCACCCGTCATCGTCCAGCTTTCCGCCCCCGGCTTCAGGGCGCGCCCCTGCACCGCATCGGGTGTCCAGCCCAGCGCCTCACTCTCGCCCATGATGCCGCCGCGGTAGACCGGCACCATGTCGCACAACTCGGGGTGAATGCCGGGGCAGTGCAGACATTCCGAGTAATTCTCCCAGAAAGCCTTCCAGTTGCAGGCAATATCCACCTCCCACCGATGCCCCGTAACCAGCCCCTCCATCGGCCAATTGTCCAACGTATGCAGCCCCACGTCGGCCCCGATCTCCCCCGGCTCGGTCGCCAGATTCAGGAACAGGAACCCGTTCCAGACCCGCGACGACACCGGCCGCAACCCGTGCGCGCTTCGGTCAAAATCCGCCGTCGGCACGGCAAAGCCGGTCGCCACCAGCCGCCCGTCAGCGGCGGCAAAGGCGAAGGCATGATAGGGGCAGCGAATCAGCTTGCCCAAAGGCTCCACTTCCTCCCGGCACAGTTCCGAGCCCCGATGCGGGCAGGAATTGTGCCAGGCCCGGGCGGCCCCATCCGCCCCCCGCGCCACGATCACCGGCGCCGCTCCCACCGTCACCCGCCGCATCGTCCCAGCCGCAAAGTCCGCCAGCCGCCCGACACAAACCCATTGGCGCGCAAAGATCGTCGCCAACTCCCGGTCATGCCAACCGGGGTCCACATAAGCCGCGCGCGGCAGCCCTTCGGGGCAATGGTCCAGCCTTGGCGACAGCGGGTGACGTTTGTCGTCCATCAGACCCTCCCCGGCGGGGTGGCGCGGCGGCGGGCGGGGTTAAAGAAGGGCCGCTCCGTCGGCGTCACCTGCAACATCAGTTTGGCATATTGCAGCTCGCGCAGCGCATAGATTTCCACCCACAGACTGGTCGCTGCCGCATAGCGCGCCTTGACCTGCGCGATGGCGACATTGGCCTTCAGCGCCGGCGACCAGGCGGCGGCGGTGACAAACCCCGCCTCGACCCGCTTGTCATGGTAGAGGATCGCCCCTTCGGCCGAGACATTGCCCGGCACGTCCAGCCCCAGCAGCACCCAATCCGACCCGCGCGCCTTTTCGGCCAACAACGCCCGCCGCCCGGTGAAATACCCCTTGTCCCAGTCGATCATCCACCCCAGCCCCATCTCCAGCGGGCTGCGTGGCCGATCTTCGCGCAGGGCATGGTGGGCGGGCACGAAATCCATGCCGGCAATGATGAACCCCGCCTCGATCCGCGCCAGGTTCAGGGCGTCCGACCCGATCGGCCTTATCCCCCAGGGCACTCCCGCCGCAAACAGATGGTGCCACAGCGGCAACGCCTGATCCGGCGTCATCCACAGCTCATAGCCCAGATCGCCAGTAAACCCGGTGCGCGAGATCGTGATCTGCGCCCCCTGAAACGGCAGCGTCACCATCCGGAACGGCTTCAACGCCGACACATCGAACCCCGCCGCCGCCAGCGCGCTGGCCGAACACGGCCCCTGCAACGACAGCGCGGCAATCTCTTCGGACACCTCCGCCACCGCCACATCAAAGCCCAGCGCCGAATCCAGGAACCACGGCAGATGCCGCTCCTGACAGCAGATCAGGTACTCCTGCGGCCCCTGCCGAAACAGCGTGCCGTCGTCCAGCAACTTGCCCTGATCATCCACCCAGGCGGTATACTGCACCCCGCCCACCGCCAGCCGCGCCGCATCGCGCAAGGTCAGCCGGTTCAGATAGGCCGCCGCCCCCGGCCCGGTGATCCGATACTTCACCATCGGGCACAGATCATAGACCGAGGCCGCATTGCGCACTGCGGTATATTCCATGTCCACGTCGCCGAAACAAAGCGCGGTCATGTATCCGCCCCAGGGCCCCCAGCGGTTCAGCACATTCGCCGCCGCTGTCCGCGCATGAAAAGGCGTCTGCAACAAGGGCGTGCGGAAATGCGTCAACACCGTCATGCCCGCGCCTCCAGGATCGCACCGGCGGCGTTCCAGCCCGCCGCCCCGTTGATGCCGCCACCCGGATGGCTGCCCGCCCCCGCCAGCCACAGGCCGGGCAAGGGCGTGGCATACTGCGCCACCTCCATCATGGGCCGGTTGAACAGCATCTGCTCCACCGCCAACTCGCCATGGTGCCAGTTGCCGCCGACCATGCCGAACCGCGCCTCGATATCGTAGGGCATCAGCATCTCCGCCGCCACGACCAGCCCGCGCAAGCCCGGCGCCTGCGCCTCCAAGAC
>JBATAV010000456.1:0-2022 GCA_049662025.1 Paracoccaceae bacterium
GGCCTTCGACGATGGCCAGCCCGTCGGCCCCGATCAGCGCCAGGCATTCCGCCCCCATCAGCGCGGCATAGAAGGACGCCGCCGCCGTGCGTTCGGCATCTGTCGCGGGTTGCCCCAGCCAGGCAAAGCGCAAGCCCGGAAAAGGCCCGGTCTGGGGGTGCAGCGAGGGCATCGCCATCACCCCGCGCTGCAAGACGGCGTGCAACGTCGCCTCGTCCGGCACCACGATCCGGCCTGCGGTCAGCGCATCGAACTCGCGCCCCGCCATGTAGCGGGCGGTCGGCACCGGTTCTCCGCGCGCGTTGACGTTGACCAGAAGGTCGCGCGCGCGGTCGAGGCTGGCCCGTCCACCGCCCAGCGCCATGACGATCATCCAGGTGCCGGTCGACAGCACCGCCCTTGGCCCCGCGTCCTGCAGATGCGGCACCAGCGAGGCGTTGGAGTCGTGGATGCCCGAGATCACCGGCGTATCCCCCGGCAACCCGGTCGCCGCCGCCACTGCGGGCAGGATCGGCCCCAGCACCGTCGCCGCCGGCCGCACCGGCGGGAACAGCCCGCGCCAGCCCATCCGCCCGACCAGCGCCGAGAAATCGCCCGCCCAGGGGTTCCACAGATCGGTATGGCAGCCCAGCGAGGTCGGCTCGCTGGCCGCCACGCCGGATAGCCGGAACGACCAGTATTGCGGATACATCAGAATGTGGCAGGTGCGGGCAAAGCCCTCGGGAAAGCCGCGCGCCTGCCAGAAAAGCTGCGCGCCAAGGTTCAGGCCGCCGGGCAGACGGGGCGAGCCGGTTTCGGCAAAATCCGGGCGCAGGGCGTCGTATTCAGCCGCCAGATCTTCCGGGCCGGAGTGTTCATAATCGAGGATCGGCAGTGCCAGCCCGCCAGCCGCGTCTACCAGAGCAGCCGAGGCGCCATGCGTGGTGATCGAAATGGCGTCAACCCGTTGCGTTGCGGCAAGGTTGCGCAGCCCGTCCAGCACGAAGGTCCACAGAGCCTCGGCGTCGCAATGCGGGTAGAGGCCGCCGCGCAGCACCGCGTTCGCGCGCCTGGCCACGGTGATCTCATCGCCCGTCGCCAGATCGACCGACAGGATTTTCGCATTGGTCTTGCCGATGTCGATGACTGCGATGTGGCGCACGAATCCCTCCCGATTCCGATGCGGAAAGGCTAGCGCGGCGGCACGCAAGACCCAAGCGGTCAGGCTTGCCCGCTCAGCCCCGAATAATCAGGCCCGCCGGTGGCCGCCACGTGGATGCGCCATCCGATGTCGCTGGCACCGACCGAAATCACCGCGGTCGCCAGCGTATTCTCTGCATCCGGGTCATCGGCCTGATCGCGACGGATCGGCAGGCCCTGGCCGCCGGTATCGCGCAGGATCGTCAGCGGGTCGCGGCCTTGCGCCAGCAGCGCCTCGGCCCGCGCCTGCCTGTCGGATGAAGACCGGGTGACGATCTGCCCGCCTTCGCAGCAGGGCAGGTGCAGCGCATGATTGGCGTGGACCATGGGGGCCGAAACCTCTTGCACCGAAACCCGGCCGGCGCCGAATTCCACCGACAGAAGCCGCCGGTCGCGCCGATGCGTCAGCGCGAAATGGAACCCGCCCGAGGCAGCACCCTGCAGGCCATCCACCGCCGCCGTCAGCGTGTCGCAGGCCAGCACCGCCCGGCCCAGCACCATCCGCGGGATCAGCGGCGCAACTCCGGTCAGACGGATGTTGTTGACCGTCTGCACCAACCCCGCCGCAGTGACCGCGAAGGTGTGGCCGGGGATCGAGCCGGGGTAGCAGAAGGCGATGAAGTCGGGCGCGCCCTGCGGGTGGCACTCGGCCATGAAACAGCTGCCGCGCAGGGCGGGAAAGCCGTCTTCGTTATGGGCAATGACTGGTGCCGCGCCGGGGATCATCACCGTGGTGCAGCCCTCGGGCGCATGGGCCAGCAGATCGCCGCGGCAGTTCCAGGCAAAGACCTGTTCCACCGGCAGGTCCAGCCCCTGGGCCAGCCCCTCCAGCTCTTGCCAGAT
>JBATAV010000457.1:0-7103 GCA_049662025.1 Paracoccaceae bacterium
GAGGAGGCACAGGCCAGCTCGGCCGCCGCCGCGCGGGCCTTGGCGCCGATATCGGCCATCAGATTCGTGATCTGCCCATCCATTGCCTGCACTCCCTTTCAACCGGCGGTGCCAAGAGTTCTGCTTGAGACTCCTGGCAAATTCCTTGGAAGGAATTTGGCCGCTAGATCACCATGTCGTCGCGATGCACCAGCGCCGCCCGGCCCGGATAGCCCAGAATTGCCGCGATCTCGCCCGACCGGTGCCCGGCGATCTGTTTTGCCTCCGTGGAGGTATAGCGCACCAGCCCCTTGCCCAGAACCACGCCTTCGGGCGCCAGGATCGCCACCGGCTCGCCCCGCCCGAAATTGCCGATGACCTTGATAACCCCCGCCGGAAGCAGGCTTTTGCCCGCCTTCAGCGCGGTCACGGCGCCGGCGTCCAGCACCAGTTCGCCCTTGGGTTTCATCGCATTGATCCAGCGTTTGCGGGCCTGTTGCGGGTCGGCCCCGGCCACGAACCAGGTGCGGTTGGCACCTTTTGCCAGCGCGGTCAGCGGCCGCAGGGGGCTGCCTTCCATGATCGCCATCGCGCAGCCGCCGGCGACGGCGGTCCTGGCGGCCAGAAGCTTGGTCTTCATGCCGCCCTTCGACAGGCCGGAGATCGGGTCGCCCGCCATCGCCTCGATCTGCGGGGTGATTTCCGCGATCACGTCGAAACGGGTGGCGCTGGCGTCCTGCTTGGGGTTGGCGGTGTAGAACCCGTCGACATCGCTGAGCAGGATCAGCTGGTCGGCGCCCACGGTCACGGCGATTTGCGCGGCCAGCCGGTCGTTGTCGCCAAAGCGGATTTCATCGGTCGCCACGGTGTCGTTTTCGTTGACGATCGGCACCACGCCCAGGGAGAGCAGCATCTCCATCGTCGCGCGGCTGTTCAGATAGCGGCGGCGGTCGGTGGTGTCTTCCAGCGTGACCAGCACCTGGGCGGTGGTGATGCCGTGCGGGGCGAGAACCTCTTCATAGGCGCGGGCAAGGCGAATCTGGCCGACTGCGGCGGCGGCCTGGCTTTGCTCCAACGTCAGCGCGCCATCGGGCAGGTCCAAGACCTTGCGGCCCAGCGCGATGGAGCCTGACGAGACCAGCACCACGTCGGTGCCGCGCAGCTTGGCCTCGGCCACGTCCAGCGCCAGCGCCGACAGCCAGCCCTGCTTCAGCCCGGTCCGGCGGTCCACCAGCAGGGCCGAGCCGATCTTGACGACCAGCCGTTTTGCCGCCCTGACATCCGGCGGAGGATGGGTGGTCAGGCCCGCATTCACGGCTGCCACGGCCCGCTCTCCTCTACCGGCGCTTCGCCCTGAATGGTGGCGTAAAGCACGCGCAGCACCTGCGGCAGACCCTTGCCCGAGACGCCCGAGATCACATGCACCTCGCCCCCCGAGGCCTTTTCCAGCGCGCGTTTGCGGTCCGCGATCTGGCGGGCATCCATCGCATCGGTCTTGTTCAAGGCAACGATCCGCTGCTTGTCGCCGAGGATGTCGGAATATGCTTCAAGTTCGGTCACGATGGTCTTGAAATCCTTGGTGATTGTCGAAGACGTGCCATCCACCAGATGCAACAGCACCTTGCAGCGTTCGACATGCGCCAGGAACTGCGTGCCAAGGCCGCGGCCTTCGGAGGCGCCCTCGATCAGGCCGGGAATATCGGCCATGACGAATTCGTGGCTGTCGATGCCGACGACGCCCAGGTTGGGCACCAAGGTGGTGAACGGGTAGTCGGCGATCTTCGGGCGTGCGTTCGATACCGCCGCCAGAAAGGTGGATTTCCCGGCGTTGGGCAGCCCCACCAGGCCCGCATCGGCAATCAGCTTCAGCCGCAGCCAGATCGTCCGCTCCACCCCTTCCTGCCCAGGGTTGGCGCGGGCCGGGGCACGGTTGGTCGAAGACTTGAACCGCAGGTTGCCCCAGCCGCCATTGCCGCCTTCGGCCAGACGAACCCGCTGGCCCACTTCGGTCAGATCGGCGATGATTGTTTCTTCGTCTTCGTCCAGAATTTCGGTGCCCAAGGGCACTTTCATCACGATATCTTCGCCCGACCGCCCGGTCTTCTGGCTGCCCATGCCGGGCTGGCCGTTCCTGGCAAAGAAATGCTGCTGATAGCGATAGTCGATCAGCGTGTTCAGCCCCTCGACCGCGACGACCCAGACGCTTCCGCCATGGCCACCATCGCCGCCATCCGGCCCGCCGAATTCCACGAACTTCTCGCGCCGGAACGAGACGCAACCCGCCCCGCCGCCGCCCGAGCGGATGTAGACTCTGGCTAGGTCGAGGAATTTCATCGGTGCAGGCCTTCAGATACGAACCGCTCTTGCGATAGAGGACAATTGCGCCGGGCTCAAGTGGCTGCCCCGGTCCCCGACAATCGGCTTCATCTTGGCCCAAATACCCCACGGGGGTCCGGGGGTGTGAAACCCCCGGCCTTTCGGCGCAAAAAAGCGCAGGTTCAGCCCATCTTGCGCGTATAGGTCCAGGTTGGAACCATCGCGGCGCGGGCGACTGAAAACGCCTCGGCATCGCCCAGATACTGGAACCCGGCATTGGTCAGCACGCGGGCCGAGCCGGGGTTGTCCTGAAACACCTCGGCGAAATAGGTGCGGTCGGCCAGGGGGTTGGCGGCAATCAGCGCCCGCACCGCCTCGGAGGCGATGCCGGTGTTCCAGAACGCCGGCGCCACCCAATAGGCCACTTCGGACTGACCGCCCTGCCCCGGCTTCACCTCCATCGGTTTCAACGAGATCACGCCCAGCAGTTCCGACAACCCGGTCAGCGCGCCATCCATCACCCAGACCGAGCCGGGGCGTTCATGCGTCATGGCGCGGGCGACATAGGCCTCGGCCGCACCAGGGGGAAAGGGATGGGGAATGTTCTGCGTGGCTTCGGCCACCCGGCGGTCGCCCGCGTGATGCGCGATCAGCCCTGCGTCGGACGCCCGGACCGGGCGCAACACAAAGCGGCCAGCAGCAATCTGGCCATCGGCGACCGGAATCATGTCGAGAACCATGGCTTCCCTCCTTTGAAGCTCATGTGGGGGCGATGCCGCCCGATTACCATTCCCGCATGGCGGAAATGAGGAAGGGGACCGACCTTTCGGCCGATCCCCCCGATACACCTGAAAGGTAAAGGTTTGGCTACTCGGCTGCCTTTGCGGCGGGAAGCACCGAGATGAAGGTGCGGCCCTTGAGGCCCTTCTTGAAGGTCACCTGGCCTTCGACCTTGGCGAAGATGGTATGGTCGGTGCCCATGCCGACGCCTTCACCGGGGAACCAGGTGGTGCCGCGCTGGCGGCAGATGATGTTGCCCGGAATGGCAGCCTGACCGCCATAGAGCTTCATGCCCAGACGACGACCGGCGCTGTCGCGACCGTTGCGGGATGAACCGCCTGCTTTCTTGTGTGCCATGGGATGTTACTCCTTCGCTTCCGCGGCCTTGCGGGCGCGCTTCGGTTTCTCGGCGGCGTCAGCAGCCGGGGCAGCTTCGGCCTTGGCGGCCTTTGCGGGCTTCTCGGCGGCGGGCTTTGCGACCTTGGCAGGCTTTTCGGCCGTCACGGCGCCCGGTGCTTCATGCGCGGTGACGCGGGCGGCAGCGGTGCCGACGGCGGCCTTGACGCCCGACTTGTCGGCGCCGTTTTCCAGGACGTCGGTCACGCGCAGCAGCGTCAGGTGCTGGCGGTGGCCACGGGTGCGCTGCGACGAATGCTTCCGGCGACGCTTGTGGTACGAGATGGTCTTCTCGCCCTTGATCTGGTCGATCACCTCGGCCTGCACGGCCGCACCGGCGACGAAAGGCACACCAACGGTGGTGCCAACCATCAGAATGTCGTTGAACTGGATCTTGTCTCCAGCGGCGGCATCAAGCTTTTCCACGCGCAGAACGTCACCCGCCTGCACCTTGTACTGCTTGCCACCGGTCTTCAGGACCGCGAACATGGGTCTTCCCTTCAATTGCTCCGCGTCCTTTTGGCCCCTTGCGGTGTTCCTTGGGGTTTCCCCCGCCTCGGACGGCGCGCCCGGTCAGGGGCGATTGTCAAAACGAAACCCGCCCGGGATTCGCACCCCGGGCCGGATGGCGGGCTTATCGGCCGCGGGCGGGGCGGTGTCAAGCGGCAAGCTCAGATATCGGAGCCTTGCATGATCAGCGCGCCGGACCGGCCGAGTTCAAAGGAAACATGGGCAAAGACCTTGTCGAAGGCGGCAAAGACCGCACCGTTCAGCCGCTTGCCCTCGGGCGATTGCGCAAAGTCGAGATAGGCTTTCAGGTCATCATCCGACAGGGGGCCATAGGCCAGCGCAAGATAGGGGAAAAGCCAGAGCACGGTTTCGTTGCGGATGTCGGCTTCCTGGCTCCAGACTTCGGTCATCATCGATTCCTGGTCGATCACCACGCCCGGCACCTCGACCGAGGCCATGCCCTGCAGGAACGCAAGGTTCGCCGACAGCGCGCCGGCCACGTTCATCTCGATCAGATCCGAGGCTTCGGCCAGATCGCGGATCAGCCGCATGCGCGGGTCGTGGTCGGTCTGCATCCGCTCGGCCTCGACCTGAGCGGCCTCTTCCACCGCCTTGTCCAAGAGCGCGCGGCGGGCCTGAACCTCCAGCCGCAGGATGGTCTGGCCGCGCGGCGTGCCGAAGAATGCCTCGGCGGCGGCAATGGCCCCGGCGTCCTTGCCAAGGCCGTCTTCCATCGCGCCATCGAAGATCACGCGCAGGGCAGCCGGATCGTAGATCGAGGTGACCATGGCCGACCAGCGCACCCCGCCCTGCCCCGGGAACATCTGATCCTCGATCGAGGCGCCGTAGTCCTGGCCTTCCTCGATCATCACGGCGAAGACATCGGTCATCTGCATGGTGTCGGACAATGCGGTGATGCGCGGCGAAGGGGCAGTGACGGCAGGGGCAGATTCGGCAAGAAGCGGCGATGACGACACCGGAATGGCGGCGGCCATCAGGGCGGCCAGAACGAGAGCGGGCAATCGGGGCATTAAACGACCTTCGGACAGGGAACCGCAACCATCGGGAAGCGGCGGGATCAGCGGCCACCCCGGTTCGGGCGGGCCTGAGGGAAAACTAAGCGCAACGCGCGGGCTTGCCAAGGCGGCTGTCCCGGAGCCCGCGTTACGTCTGTGTCAAACCGCCTGCCCCGCCGTTTCAAACCGCCTTTGCGCATCATCCGGGCCACGTCCCGAAGGGGCTTGCGCTTGCCCCCGCGCCCGGCTAAACCCCGCGCCTTATAGACGACCCCCAAAGCGCGGAGAGGTGCCGGAGTGGTCGATCGGGGCGGTCTCGAAAACCGTTGTGGGTTTGCGCCCACCGTGGGTTCGAATCCCACCCTCTCCGCCAATCACCATTGATTTTATTGAATAAATTCTTGAATTCTGCCTGATACCCCACATCATGCCCCACATAGAAAAAACGCTTGAATCTGCTGGTTTGGGCCGGGCTTTCGGTCCTTCGCCGCATTGGATCGTCAAATTCTCTGAATTGTGATTCTGCGAATTTTGCTTCCCGCTCCGGTCCCTTTGGCGATGGTGTCAGGCTTTCTCTTGCCGCCCCCGATGTTGGGCACAGGGGTAGGGGCCGCTGGATGGCAGCGATGAAGTTATGCGGCGAAGCGGCCACCTGTTACGGGGCGGGCCTGGCCCAGGGCGGCGAGGCTTTCCAGGAGGGGTTGCACCGATGCGGCGCGGCCCCTTTGGAAGTGGCGGGCGATTTGTTCGGGGGTGGCGGTGCCAAGATCGGCCAAGGCGTTGCGCACGGCGGCGATTTGTTCGGGCAGGGTTTTGGGCCATGGGGCTTTGTCGGTTGATATGGCGGGGCCGATATCCATGGCGGATTGTTCGCCCTTGGCGCTCGCGGCTTTGCCTTGGGGGTTTTGGTAGTCTGGGCGCAGCCAGCGAATTTGGCCGCGTGATTCCTCAGCGGCCCTTTCGCGGTTGAGGTCCACCAGACGGTGCAGGATTTCATCATCGGTCAGGGTGGCGGGCCAGCCGTAGGCCTCGGCCACCGCCGTATCAATTTGGGCGTGCAGGTCGCGCAGAATGCGGATCAGGCCTTGGTCATAGATTTCCTTGTCCTTGCCCTCAATCCGTTCCCCCGCGCGGAGTTTTTCCAGCACGTTGTACATGGCGGTCAGGGTCAGCTTGGGGTGGGCTGCCTGCTGCGCCTTTCTATGCGCGTCGAGTTGCTCGCCAAGGCTGCGCAGGTGGGTTTTTTGGGCTTCGGTGGGGTCAGGGAAGGGGAAGGGGTTGAAGCATTGCGTGTGATTGTAATTTGGGCGATCTTCCAAAAATGCGCCGCTAGCTAAAGCCCATACTTCGTGTAGCCTCGTCGATAGGACGGCAAGTTGCCACGCATCAGCCAATCCGATCACTACAATCTTGCTTTCGGCAATGTCGCCAGCGTTCATAAACGAAAACAACCTGTGTTTCGCCGTTCTTGTGGTCGCAATGATACGTGAAAGACCGGAACCGACTGCACGCAAGTCCTCATGGGTTCTGCCAAACCACCACCAATGTTCCTTTCTCCAAGGCTCATTATTTTGGTCCCGTTCGGGCTTCACTCGGTCAAGAACATGCTGATAGATTGCTGGAAATCGCACCCGCACTTCCATGGCAGGCAGCGGATACAGGTCAATTGCGTAAAGCCCGCGCGCGCTTTGAGTAAGGTCGCGCCCGTTCTTATAGGGGCGAATGATGGATGCAAGGCCTTGATCAGTTCCTAGACCAAATGCTTTGGCTTCCGCTTCAGAAACAATGAACCCCGCACCGTGAAGTTTCATTCCCATGAATGTGATTTTCTCATTCGCCTTCAAAGCCACCGCCCCCGCCACATCGGCCCCGATGCGCAGATCGGCAAAGACCTTGCCCTTTTCCACGTCAAAGCGGACGGGGCGGCCCTCGGCCTCGTATGCGCCTTTGGTTTCCTCGGTCACGGTGCCCAAGCGCCCATTGGCGCGGCCCGCCTCGGCCACCGTCATGGCAATGCGCACGGCGGCACCGTCGCCTGCATCGACCCAAGGATGATCGGGAATGGCAAAGATCAGGGACAGCGGGGTTTTGGGGTCACTTAGGTGC
>JBATAV010000458.1:0-3834 GCA_049662025.1 Paracoccaceae bacterium
GCTCGGGTGTGAAGGGTCAGGCGGCGGTGCTGCGGCATGACGCAAGGGATTGCGCTCAGGTCTTTGCGACCGGCGTGTATCTGGTGCCGCATGCCGATGGCACGGTGGCGGTGGGATCGACCAGCGAAAACACCTGGACGGTGGAGGGTGTGGATGCGCAGCTTGAGGACCTGATCGCGCGGGCGCGGGTGGTGATGCCCTGTCTGCAGGGCGCCGAAGTGCTGGAGCGCTGGACGGGGCTGCGGCCCAGGGCGGTGACCCGGCAGCTTTTGTTGGGCGAATGGCCGGGGCGCAAGGGGCACTACGTCGCCAATGGCGGCTTCAAGATCGGCTTCGGGATGGCCCCGAAAGCGGCCGAGGTGATGGCCGATCTGGTGCTGGAAGGTCGCGATACGGTGCCCGAAGGGTTCCGCTTCGACGCGGATTCGTGACGCCAGGCTTTCGGCCTGTTCGCCAATAAAACCCGGACAGGGAAACCCGTCATCCGAATGTCTTCCGGGCGTCTTCCCAAAATCCACCAGCACCGAGCTTCGACCGACCCTGACGGATTGCCCCCTTTGGGCTTGCGCCTTCGGAAATACTCCCGGGGGGGGCGCGAATGCTTGCATTCGTGCCTTTGGGGGGCAGGATGCCCCCCTCAGTCCGGGGTTGCCGCCAGCACTGACGCAGCCGGGACCAAAGACTTGCGCCGGCAGGCGCGCAATTGCTTCACCGCGCTCAGGCCAGGGTCACGCGGGTGCCGCCAAGGGCAAGGAAGGCGGCCAGGGCTTCGTCGGGCGGGGCATCGGTGACGAGGTGGGAGAAGCGGGCAGGTGCGGCGATGGCGATCGGCGCGGAGCGGCCGAACTTCGAGGCATCGGCGGCGACGATGGTCTCTTCGGCCCGCTCGATGATGACGCGGGAAAACTCGGCCTCGCGCAGGTCTTGCAGCAGGAATCCTGCGGGTGCTGCAATGGCGGCCACCGACAGCACCGCATAGCTGACGCGGAACTGCTGCACGAAGGCAAGCGCCTCGGCCCCGAAGGCGCCGCCGTCATGGCCGCGCAATTCGCCCCCTGCCATGAAGACCTGATTGCCGTTCACCCCGGTCAGCGCCTGCGCCACTGCCAGCGAGTTTGTCACCACCAGCAACTCGCGCCGCACCCGCAGGGCCTGCGCCACATAGGCCGTGGTCGAGCCCACATCGAGAAACAGCGACGCACCGTCTGGCAGCATCCGCGCCACTGCCTCGGCGATCCGCCGCTTGGGCCCAGGGTTCTGCACCATGCGCTGGGCAAAACTGGCCTCGGGCCCCCAGTCCTTCAGATGCACGCCGCCGTGCACGCGGGTGACCATGCCCTGGGCCTGCAGCCGCTTGAGGTTGCGGCGGATGGTCTCGTCGGTCACGCCAAGCCGGGTGGCCAGCGACTCGATCCGGGCCGACCCGGTTTCCTGCAACAGCTGAAGAATGGCGCGCTCGCGCTGGCTGGAAAGCATGGCCTTGCCGGATTCGGTTGGTTTCCCACTGGAATAACGTGGAAATCAACGGAAACCCAACAGAAAACCACAAAACCCCACAAAAGCTTTGACAGCCAAAGGGATTCGGCCGCAGCCTTCACCCAAGGCGCACCGTCGGAAAACGGCGGGCGATTTTGCCATGAACAGGAGAGGATGAGGGAATGAAGCGTATTTTCCTGACCACCGTTGCGGCGCTGGCAATGACTGCCAGCGCCACCTTTGCCGAGGTGGAAAGCACCGACCCGATCAAGCTGACCCTGCACGACTGGACCGGCCAGCTGATCACCACCAACATCATGGCGGCCGTGCTGGAAGAGGCGGGCTATAACGTCGAGCTGGTGCAGGCCGACTATCTGGCACAGTTCGCGGGGCTTGAGACCGGCGATCTGGATGTGGCGATGGAGATCTGGGCCACCACCGGGCAAGAGGCACTGGATGCTGCCGTTGCCACCGGCAATGTGGTGAACATGGGCGAAACCGGGATGCTGGCCAAGGAAGAATGGTGGTACCCGCTGTACATGAAGGAAAAGTGCCCCGGTCTGCCCGACTGGAAGGCGCTGAACGATTGCGCCGCCGCCTTTGCCACGCCGGAGACCGCACCGAAGGGGCGCTACCTGGGCGGCCCGGTCACCTGGGGCGGGTTCGATGAGGAACGGATTGCCGCGCTGGGCCTGAACTATGAGGTGATCCACGCCGGCACCGATGCCGCGATGTTCGCCGAACTGGAATCGGCCTATCAGCGCAAGGATCCGATCCTGTTGTGGATCTATTCGCCGCACTGGTCGTCAACGAAATATGAGGGGGAGTGGGTGGAATTCCCAACCTACGAACCGGCCTGCTATACCGATCCGGCCTGGGGCATCAACAAGGACGCTACGCATGATTGCGGCAAGCCCTTTGGCCCGATCTGGAAAGCTGGCTGGGTCGGTCTGGCGAACAAATGGCCGGGGGCCGACAAGGCCATTCGCGCCTTTACCATCGACAATGACACCATGAGCACGATGATCGCCAAGGTCGATCTGGACGGCCAGTCGATCGACGATGTGGTGACCGAATGGATGGATGCGAACGAGGCGACCTGGTCGACGTGGATTGGCCAGTAAGCCTTGAAGCGGGGTGCGGGCAGGCAGAGTCCCCTCAACTGCCCGTGCCCTGCTGACTTGATACGGAAGACCTTGCACCGATGATCCCCTCTGACGCCCCGCGCCCGTCTGATGCGCGTCCTGTCAAGCTGGCCTGCCGGCATGTCTGGAAGCTTTATGGCCCGCATTCTGAACGGCTGGTGGCGCAGGGTGCGGGGCTGGAGGCGATCCGCGCCTCGGGGCATGTCGGTGCCGTGCGCGACGTGTCGCTGGAGGTGGGGATCGGCGAGATTTTTGTCATCATGGGCCTGTCGGGGTCTGGCAAGTCGACGCTGGTGCGCTGTCTGTCGCGGCTGATCGAGCCGACGGCGGGCGAGATCCTCTATGATGGCGAGGATTTGCTGAAGGCCGGTGCGGCGCGGATGATCGAGATCCGGCGCCACCGGATGGGCATGGTGTTCCAGCATTTCGCGCTGTTGCCGCATCTGACGGTGTTGGAGAACGTGGCCTTTCCGCTGGAAGTGCAGGGACTGGCGCGAGGCCCGCGCGAGGTGCGGGCGCGTGAAATGATCGCGCTGGTGGGGCTGCGCGGGCGCGAAAGGCATTACCCCCGCCAGCTGTCGGGCGGCCAGCAGCAGCGGGTGGGCATCGCGCGGTCGCTGGCGGTCAAGCCGGACCTGTGGTTCCTTGACGAGCCGTTTTCCGCGCTGGACCCGTTGATCCGGCGCGAGATGCAGGAGGAATTCCTGCGCATCCAGCGGCAGTTGAAAAAGACCATCGTCTTCATCACCCATGATTTCGACGAGGCCATCCGGCTGGCCGACCGCATCGCCATCATGAAGGATGGCGCCGTGGTGCAGGTGGCGACGCCCGAGGAACTGGTGCTGGCCCCGGCCGATGATTATGTGGCGGCCTTTACCGCCCATGTGGCGCGGGCCAAGGTGGTGACGCTGGGCCGGATTGCCTTGCCGGGGGTGCCGGACGGTGTGGCGGGCGAACTGTCTGCGGGCGCGCGCGTCGAGGATGTGGCCGAAGCGGTGGTCACCGCCAACGCGCCCTTTGCGGTGATGCGCGACGGTGTGGCGGTCGGGCATGTGACGCCGAAGGCACTGATCGCGGTGCTGGTGGGCCGCAGCGGATGATGCCCCGGATCGGACCCTGGCCGTTGATATGGGCGGCTTTGGCCGTGGTGGCGCTGGGGCTGGTTGCGGCGACGGTACCCGCCGGTTGGCTGTGGCCGCCCGAGGTGCTGCAT
>JBATAV010000459.1:0-7813 GCA_049662025.1 Paracoccaceae bacterium
GCCCAGGATCAGGTCGGCCGCCAGCTGGCTGGCCCCGGCGCAGGACTGAAAGCCCTGGCCGCCCTGACCGCCCAGCCAGAAGAACGCCGGATCGCGCGGGTCGCGGCCGATCACCAGCACCCGGTCGGGCGAAAAGGTGCGCAGCCCGGCCCAGTTCGACAGGATCCGCGTCACCGGCTCGGTCACGAATTCCTCGTACCGCGCCAGGCCCTCGGCCAGCACCAGGTCGTCGGCCCAGGCATCATGCGGGTCCATCGGATGTTCCTCGGCCGGGCTGACGATCAGCGCCCCGGCGTCGGGCTTGGCGTACCAGTCCTCGCCCGGACCAAAGGTCATCGGCCAGGTTGACACATCCAGCCCACCCGGCGCCGGAATCCGCGCCATCGACCGCCGATAGGGGGTAAATCCCAACGGCTTCACCCCCGCCAGCCGGGCGGTCTCGTCCACCCAGGCCCCGGCGGCATTGACCAGCAGCTCCGCTTCCGCCACGCCGCCCGGCCAGGTCACCCGCCAGCCCTTTGCCGTGCGCTCGATCGCGCTGATCCGTGCCTTGGTGATGATGGTGCCGCCATTCGCCCGGATGATGCGGGCAAATCCCTGCAGCAACAGATCGGTGTCGATATCTTCGGCATGGCCGGCATAGGCCGCCAGCTTCACCACCTCGCGCCGCAGGATCGGCATGTAGGCCACCGCCTCGTCCACGCTGATCGGGTCATAGGCCATCGACTTCGAATCCGCGTCGAACGCCGCGCGTTGATCCTCGCGTCCCACCATCAGCAACCCGCGCGGGCTCAGCACCCCCGGAATCGACCGGAAATAATCGCCCGAGGCCATCGACAGTTCCACCACCGCAGGCGCGCCGTAATACGGCTCGTACAGCGCCGCCGACCGGCCCGAGGCATGGTGGCCCAGCGCATCCTCGGCCTCCAGCACCAGAATGCGCGCCTGCGGCGCCAGCCGGGCACCGGCCGAGATTCCGGCGATACCGCCGCCGATGATGATGATGTCAGGAGTCATGCGGATTTTCCGTTCGGTCCGTTGGGTCTGCTGCGGCGGGACATGCGTCGCAATTCAGGCATATAAGCCCGGATCGGCGTGAACTTGAAGCACCATCGGCCCGCGCCCTGCCATGAACAGGCCGCCACCCCGGCCAGGATGGCGGCAAGAGGATCACCCCGGCCCCGAAAGGCCGGCCGGGCATCAGCCCTTGGTGGTTTCCTTCAGCTTGGCAATGCCCATCGCCTTCATCGCCAGCGCCTCGTAGAACGGCTCCGACGTGCCCTTCCTGACCTTGCGCAGGAAGTATTTCTCGAAGCCCACCTTGGCCAGATGCACCCACTTGCCGCTGGACGACCAGTTGACGTTGCGCGGCGGAATCTGCGGTTGCGCCACGAACGCGATGCCCCCGTCGCCGAAATCGGCCAGACAGACCGCGTTCCAGGTGGCGACCTGATCGGGCTCCTTGCCGCGCAACAGGTTGCCGATGTTGTGCGCCGTCGCCGTCACCATCGATTCGATCATGAACCCGGTCTTCGGCACGCCACAAGGCACCGGCGTCGGCCCGGTCGGCGGAATCGCCACGCAGACGCCCACCGCGAAGATGTTCTTGTACTTCGGGTTGCGCTGGTGCTGATCGACGATGGTAAAGCCGCGCGGATTGCCCAGCCCTTCAATCCCCGACACCGCCGGAATGCCGCGGAACGCCGGCAGCATCATCGAGAACGCAAACGGCATCTCGCGGGTCGCCTTGACGCTTCCGTCATCGGCGATCTCCTCGACCGTCATCTTGCCGTCCTCCACCTTCTTGACCTTTGCCGAGGTGATCCACTTGATATGCTTGTCACGCATCTCGGATTCCAGGAGGCCCTTGGTATCGCCCACCCCGTCCAGCCCCAGATGGCCGATATAGGGTTCCGGGGTGACGTAGAACATCGGCACCTTGTCGCGGATCTTGGCCTTGCGCAGCGCGGTTTCCAGGATGAACAGGAACTCATAGGCCGGGCCGAAACAGCTTGCGCCCTGTGCGGCGCCGATGATCACCGGGCCGGGGGCCTTGAGCAACTTCTCAAAGACCTCGCGCGCCTTCATCGCATGGTCGACATGGCAGACCGACTGGGTGAACCCGCCATGCGGCCCGAACCCCTCGATCTCGTCAAAGGCCAGTTCGGGGCCGGTGGCGATGACCAGATAGTCATAGGCGACCGAGCTGCCGTCCACCAGTTCCACCCGGTTTTCCCCGGCATGCACCTTGGCCGCCGCCACCGTCTTGAAGCCGATGCCCTTCTTGGCCATCGTCGGCGCCAGGTCGATGGTGATGTCGTCGCGCTCGCGCCAGCCCACCGCGATCCAGGGGTTTGACGGAACAAAGTGATAGAGCGGATCCTTGGTAACCACGGTGATCGTATCTTCGGGGCGCAACTGGTCTTTCAGCTCATAGGCCATGATCGACCCGCCAAGACCCGCCCCCAACACCACGATATGCGCCATATCCCGTTCTCCCTTATGGCCAACGCCCACCCGACCGGTGAACCGGCTGCATGCATGTTGATAATATATTCCTATTTTTGAATTCATTCAAGTCTTGCCCACTGCGACAATCCGCAGCGCCGGAAACGCAAAAGGCCCGCCGAAGCGGGCCTTCCGGTCTTGGCCAGCGGCTGTGCCCTCAGTTCGACGGCATCTGCGCGGTGATGCCTTCGACAAAGAAGTTCATCCCCAACAGATCGCCATCCGGCGCGGTCTGGCCATCGGCCAGCCAGGCAGAACCGTCCTGCTTGTTGATCGGGCCGGTGAACGGATGCACCGTGCCCGCCGCGATATCATCGCGCAGCTTTTCGGCCTCGGCCTTCACCTCGTCCGGCACCGCCGTGATCTCGCCGATCAGCACTTCGCCGCCCTTGATCCCGGCCCAGATATCGGCCTGTGCATAGCTGCCATCCAACAACGCGCCGACCCGGTCGATGTAATACGGCCCCCAATTGTCGATCACGGCCGAGATCCGCGGGCTGGGCTTGTATTCCGCCATGTCCGAGGCCTGGCCAAAGCCCAGAACCTTGCCGTCGGTCTTGGCCGCTTCGGCCAGAACGGCGGTCGAATCGGTGTGGCTGGCAATCACGTCCACGCCCTGGTCGATCAGCGCCTTGGCCGCATCGGCCTCTTTCGCGGGGTCGAACCAGGTAAAGGCCCAGACCACCGACAATTCGACATCCGGGTTCACCTTCTTGGCGTTCAGGTAATAGCTGTTGATGCCCATCACCACTTCGGGGATCGGGAAAGACCCGATATAGCCGATCTTGTTGGTCTTGGTCATCCGCCCCGCCAGCAGCCCCTCGACCGCGCGGCCCTCATAAAAGCGCGCGTTATAGGTCGAGACGTTGTCGCTGTTGCGCATGAATCCGGTGGCATGCTCGAACTTCACATCCGGGAACTTGGCGGCCACCGCATTGGTCGCCTCCATATAGCCGAACGAGGTGGTGAAGATGATGTTGCAGCCGCCCAGCGCCATCTGCGTCAGCACCCGCTCGGCATCAGCACCTTCGGGCACGCTTTCCTGATACTGCACCTCGACCTTGTCGCCGAATTTCTCCTGCATGGCCAGCACGCCCTGATGGTGCTGATAGGTCCAGCCGCCATCGCCGATCGGGCCGACATAGACGAAACAGGCCTTCACATGGTCCATCCCCTCGGCCAGTGCTGCACCGCCAAAGGCCATCGAAAGCCCCATCGCGGCGCTAGCCAGAAGTGTTCTGCGGTTCATGGATAGTCTCCCCATTGTGGCGGCACCTTTCGTGGCACCGCGCGTTGTTGCCTCAGCGCGAGGCGTGAAAATTCTGTCCCAGACTGGCGGGCGCCCCGGTTGCCGCCCGGCCCCTGCCCGAAGACATGATGACCAGCACAAGGATGGTTATCAGATAAGGCGCCATGGACAAGTACTCGACCGGAATGGCCGATCCGGCAACTTGCAGGTTCAGCTGCAACACCGTGATGCCGCCGAACAGCCAGGCCCCGATCAGCACCCGCCACGGCTTCCAGCTGGCAAAGACCACGATCGCCAGCGCGATCCAGCCCGCGCCGGCGGTGATCCCGTCCACCCATTGCGGCACCCGCACCAGCGAGACATAGGCCCCGCCCAACCCCGCCATCGCCCCGCCAAAGGCAATGCAGCCCAGCCGGATGCGGTTGACCTTGTAGCCCAGCGCATGCGCCGCCTCGTGGCTTTCGCCCACCGCGCGGATGATCAGCCCGGCGCGGGTGGATTTCAGCACCCACCACAGCACCGCCACCATGGCGACGCTGAAATACACCATCCAGTCATGGCCGAAGACGATCGGCCCGATCACCGGAAGATCGGCCATCGCCTTGGGAAACAGCGCCCCGGTGTGCGGCGGCTTGATGCCGTTGTAGCCCTGCCCGCCCAGACTGCTGGCACCCAGGCCGAACAGCGTCAGCGCCAGCCCGGTTGCCACCTGATTGGCCAGAAACACCTGCGTCAGCACCGCGAACACCAGGCTCAGCGCCGCCCCGGCCACCGCGCCACCGACAAAGCCCAGCACCGGGCTGCCCGTCGCCACCGCGATCACGAACCCGCCCAGCGCGCCGGTCACCATCATGCCCTCGACGCCCAGGTTCAACACACCTGACCGCTCCACTACCGTCTCGCCCAGCGCCGCCAGCAGGATCGGCACCGCCGAGGAGATCAGCGTGGCGATCAGGATGACCGGATTGATACCGCCAAGGTCCATCGCCTACACCCCCGCTTTCGCCGCGCCCGCACCAATGCGAAAGCGGTAGTTGGTCAAGACATCCACGGCCAGCAGGAAGAACAGCAGCATGCCCTGAAACACCTGGATCGCCGCCGAAGGCAGGCCAAGGTTGGTCGAGGCCATCTCACCCCCCACATAGGTCAGCGCCATCAACAGCCCCGCCAGCACGATACCCAGGGGGTTCAGCCGGCCCAGAAAGGCGACGATGATCGCGGTAAAGCCATAGCCGGTGTTGAAGTCGATGCTGATCTGCCCCGCCGGGCCGGTCACCTCGAACAACCCCGCCAGCCCCGCCAGCCCGCCCGACATGCCCATGCACAACATCACCAGCTTCGAGGGGTTGACGCCATGGAACCGCGCCGCCCTTGGCGCCTGCCCGGCCAGCCGGATCTGAAAGCCAAGGATATGCCGCGACAGGATCACCCAGGCCACCACCGCCGCCACCAGCGCCGCCACCCCGCCCCAATGCAGGCCCGATCCTGCAAACAGCTCGGGGTTGGCGGCGGCGGGAAACTGCCGGAAATTGCGGCTGCCGGGAAAGCCCATGCCATCGGGATTGCGCAGAAATCCGGTCGCCGCCTTGGCCAGAATCGCTTCGGCCACATAGACCAGCATCAACGACACGAGGATCTCGTTGGTGTTGAACCGGGTCTTCAGAATGGCCGGAATCATCGCCCAGACCCAGCCGCCGAAAGCGCCCGCGATCACCATCAGCGGGAAGATCCAGCGGCTTTCGGTGGGGTAGAACGCCAGCCCCACCCCCGCGCCGCAGATGGCGCCCATGATGTACTGGCCTTCCGCGCCGATGTTCCAGATACCCGCCCGGAACCCCAACGCCAACCCGATGGCGATCAGGATCAACGGCCCCGCCTTCACCAGCAACTGGCCCCGCAGGTAAAACGCGAACTCGCCAAAGACCGGGTCCCAGAAGATGGTGCGGATCACTTCGAACGGGTTCTTGCCCATCGCCGCGAACAGCAGCCCGCCGACGAACATCGTCAGCAGCACCGCCACCGCGGGCGTGGCATACAGCCAGAACCGGCTCGGGTTCGGGCGTTTTTCAAGCCTCAGCATGATGTGCCACCTCCATGCCATGTGCCCCGCCCATCATCAGCCCGATCTCCTCCATCGTCAGCCCCTCCACCGGGCGCGGTTTGGTCAGCCGCCCCGCGTTCAGCGCCGCGAACATGTCCGACACTTCCAGCAATTCATCCAGGTCCTGGCTGATCACCACCACTGCAGCACCGGTGCTGGCGCGGTCCAGAATGGCCTGCCGGATCGCCGCCGCCGCCGCCGCATCCACGCCCCAGGTCGGCTGGTTGATCACGATGACCGAGGGCGCCTGGTTCAACTCTCGCCCCATCAGGAATTTCTGCAGATTGCCGCCCGACAGCGCCCGCGCCGCCACCCCCGGCCCCGGCGTGCGCACGTCGTATTCGGCGATCACTTCCTCGGCATAGGCCCGCGTCCTGCCCCAGTCGATGAACCCGCTCCGGGTCAGCCCCTTGCGCACCCACGCGGTCAGAAAGGCGTTCTCGATCAGGCTCATGTCCGGCGCCGCCGCATGGCCATAGCGGTCCTCGGGGGCCGCCACCAACCCGGCCCGCCGCCGATCGACCGGCCCCAGATCGCCCACCGGCTGGCCCGCGATCCGCACCCGGTCCGGTGCCACCTTCAACTCGCCCGACAAGGCCAGCAGCAATTCGTCCTGGCCATTGCCCGCCACCCCGGCAATCCCCAGCACCTCGCCCTTGGCCACCGTGAAGCCGACCCCCTTCAGGCTGGTCCCGAACGGAATCGGACTGTCCACCGACAGGTCCGAAACCCCCAGCGCCACCTCGCCCTTCTCGCCCGCCCGCCGCTCCGGCGGGGTCAGGGCCGCCCCCACCATCAACTCGGCCATCTCCCGCGCCGTCCGGTCGCGCGGGGTGCAGGTCGCCACCACCTTGCCGCGCCGCAGGATCGTCGCCTCGTCACACAAGGCGCGGATTTCCTCCAGCTTGTGCGAGATATACAGGATCGCCGTCCCCTCCGCCGCCAGCTGCCGCAGGGTGCGAAACAGGATCTCCACCTCCTGCGGCGTCAGCACAGATGTCGGCTCGTCCATGATCAACAGCTTCGGGTCCTGCAACAGACAGCGAATGATCTCCACCCGCTGCCGCTCGCCCGCCGACAGATCACCGACCATGCGGGCAGGGTCCAAAGGCAGCCCGTATTCCTCGCTCACCGCCCGGATACGCGCCGCCAGTTCCCGCATCGCTGGCGGGTTTTCCATCCCCAGCGCCACGTTCTCCGCCACATCCAGCGCCTCGAACAGGCTGAAATGCTGAAACACCATCGCCACGCCCAGCCGCCGCGCCTCGGCCGGTTTCGCCGGGCTATAGGGCTTGCCGCGAAAGCTCATCTTGCCACTGTCGGGCCGCACCAGCCCGTAGATCATCTTCACCAGCGTCGATTTGCCCGCGCCATTCTCGCCCAAAAGCGCATGCACCTCGCCCTCGGCAATGGCGAAAGACACATCGCTGTTGGCCACCACGCCCGGATAGGCCTTGGTCACGCCATCCACCCGCAAAAGTTCGGTCATGCCCGCTTCTCCCCCTGCGCCACGGCGCCCTGACGCAACATCCCAGCCACCACACCCACCGCAATCGCCTGCGGATGCTTGCCCAACCCCGGATCGCCAATCGGGCAGGCAATCCGCGCAATTGCCCCGGCCGAGTGTCCCAAAGCCCCCAGCCGCCCCCGGAACCGCGCCCATTTCGTCGCCGACCCGATCAGCCCGCACCCGCCAAACCCGCGCGACAACAGCCGGTGGCACAACTCCAGGTCCAGCGCATGCGAATAGGTCACGATCAGATGCTCGGCCGCCTCGGGCGCATGCGCCACCAGCGCGCAAGGGTCCGCCACCGGCACCACCGTCACCCCCTCGGGCACCGCATCGGGAAACCGGTCCGCCGCCACATCCACCCAGGTCACCGAAATCCCCGGCAAGGGCGCCAGCACGGACACCAAAGCCCGCCCCACATGCCCCGCCCCCCAAACCCAGACCT
>JBATAV010000460.1:0-1810 GCA_049662025.1 Paracoccaceae bacterium
GGTCGGGTAGTGAGGCAGATGAAGGCCGTGAAAAAAGCGGCCCAGGAAACCTGTCACCTCTCTTAACCCACATGGGCCGCTCGACCCCGCCCGCGGCGGCTGGACGAAGAACGGGCCTTGACCCCACCGCCGGAACGGCCAAGAAACCCCTTGTCCAACCCGGAGACCCCGATGACCCGCACCGTCTATGTGAACGGCGACTACCTGCCTGAGGATCAGGCAAAGGTTTCGATCTTTGACCGCGGCTTCCTGATGGCCGATGGGGTCTATGAGGTAACGTCCGTTCTGGGCGGCAAGCTGATCGACTTCGCGGGGCATGCGAAACGGTTGCAGCGCAGCCTTGACGAGCTGGAAATGCGCAATCCGCTTGATGAGGCGGCTTGGCTGGAGGTGCATCGCCAGTTGGTCGCCCGCAACGGGATCGACGAAGGGTTGATCTACCTGCAGGTCACCCGCGGCAATCCGGGCGACCGCGACTTTGCCTATCCGCCCGCCGATCTGCCGCCGACGGTGGTGCTGTTCACGCAAAGCAAACCCGGCATGGCTGACAATCCGGCGGCGAAGTCCGGGTGGTCGGTGATCTCGGTCCCCGATATCCGCTGGGGTCGGCGCGATATCAAGACGGTGCAGCTGCTGTATCCCTCGATGGGCAAGATGATGGCGAAAAAGGCCGGAGCGGATGACGCCTGGTTCACCGAAGACGGCTTTGTGACCGAGGGCACCTCGAACAACGCCTATATCGTCAAGGGGAGCCGGATCATCACCCGCGCGCTGTCGTCGGACATCCTGCACGGCATCACCCGCGCCGCCGTTCTGCGCTTTGCCCGCGAGGCGCAGATGGAGGTCGAGGAGCGCAACTTCTCGATCGACGAGGCGAAGGCTGCGGATGAGGCGTTCATCACCTCGGCATCCGCTTTCGTGATGCCGGTGGTGCAGGTGGATGGGGTGGATATCGGCAGCGGCAGGCCGGGCCATGTGGCCACGCGCCTGCGAGAAATCTATCTTGATGAGATGCGCAAGGCCGCTGTCTGAGGCATGCGTGCGGCCTTCACCCTTGCGGGGTTCCGGCGCGGGTTCCGCGTGGGCGTGGCGCTGGGAACGGCGATCTTCATCTACGGGCTGGCCTTCGGGCTGGTCGCGGCGCAGGCGGGGCTTAGCTGGGGCTGGGCGCTGGCGATGAGCGTCTCGGTCTTTTCCGGTTCCGCCCAGTTGGCGGCGCTGTCGCTGATCCAGGCGGGCGAGGCGACGTTGCTGACCCTGGCCGCCACGGTTCTGGTGATGAACGCGCGGTATCTGTTGTACGGCGCGACGATCCAGCCATGGCTAAGCCAGGCCGGGCCGCTGCGCGCCTATGGCAGCCTGCTGTTGATGGGCGATGTGAACTGGATCGCCACCATGCGCTCGGCCGAGAAGGGCGAGGCGGACCGTGCCTATCTGGTGGGCACCGGGGTGCCGCTGGTCGGCACCTGGTTGGCGGGCACGCTGGTGGGGGTGCTGTTCGGGCGGGTGCTGCCCGATCCGCATGCGCTGGGGGCCGATCTGATGCTGCCGGCCTTTGCCGCTGCGATGATGGCGGCGATGGTGAGGACGCGCGCCAATCTGATTCCGGTAGCGGTGGGGGCGGCGGCGGCCCTGACGGTGACTCCACTGGCGGGGCCGGGCTGGGGCATCGTGGCCGCCGGGCTGATCGGCGCCGCCTTTGCCGCGATAACTGCAAGGCCGGGGGTGCTGCGATGAGCCCATCCTTGCCTGCGATGCTGGCGGTGATGGCGGCTGCCGCGCTGTTCTGCCGGATGGCGGGCTATATGGC
>JBATAV010000461.1:0-1614 GCA_049662025.1 Paracoccaceae bacterium
GTCGCCAAACCGGCCAGCGAGGTGGCGCGCAGGGCCGCAACCTGTGCTGTGGTCAGGGCCGCGATCTGCGCGGTGGTCAGCGAGGTCACCTGCATGCTGGACATCGCCGCCACCTGCCCCGTGGTCAGGGCCAGGACCTGCGCCGTCGACAGCGCTCCGATTCCTGTCACCGCCAGCTTGCCCACCGCCGCCGTCGACAGGGCCGCGATCTGCGCCGTGGTCAATGCTGCGATCTGCGCGCTGGTCAGCACACCCGCCTGCACCGAGGTCAGCCCCCGGATCGCCGTTGTGGACAGCGCCGCCAGGTCTGCCGTCTCCATCTTCGAGATGGCTGCCGTCGACAACGCCGCCACCTGCTGGCTGCCCAATGCCGCTGCCTGTTCCGTCGACAGGGCCACCAGATCGGCCGATTCCAGCCCGACCAGACTTTTGGTCGACAACGCGGCCACCTGGCCGGTGGTCAGCGCCACAATCTGCGCGGTGGTCAGCGCCTTGACCTGCGCACTGCTCAGCACGGCCGTCTGCACCGCTGTCATTGCTGCTATCTGCGCCGAGGTCAGGGCTGGAATCTGCACCGTCGTCAGGGAAACGATGTCTGCGGTGGTCAGCGCCGCAATGGCGGCTGTTGACAGGGCGGCGATCTGAGCGGTCGAAAGGGTCGAGATCGTGGTCATCGCAGACTCCGGAATATGCGGCAATGGCGGCATGCCGCCGCATACCCGGCAGGCACGACGTTGGCCTGTTCTGGCCAGATTCATTTCCGGCAGCCTTGCAGGTGACCTTTAGCAATTGGTGAAGGATGACGCTGCATCGGCCCCCGATCGCAGCGCAGGAGCGGGAAGATAGTTCGAATTTGAATCAATTCCGGTTTGCCTTCGGGCCGGAAAATGCACCGGGTCGATTGGATTTTTACTTTTTGTTCAGGGTATTGCCCTGATCTGACGGGGCGCTGACGCTCCGGAATGGGCGCCCGCCCGCCCTTGCCCTGATCCTGGAGAATCCTGGATGAACATGCCCTTCGTCGCCTCTTTTCCGCTTCCCGGCGATTCCAGCCGGATCGCCACCGCGCTGGCCTCTCCCGGCGGTATCCCGGCGGTGCCCCCGGCCGAATTTCCGCATTTCCTGCGGGCGGTTCATGGCTTGTCGCTGATGGATCTCGTTCGTCTGGCCGAAAGTGCCGCTGCTGGCGACGCTGCGCTGCTTTATGACCTGTGGCTCTCGGCCAATGGCACCTCCACCCCGGCCTGTGCCGCATGGTTCAATCTCGGCGTTCTAAGGATGCGGCTGGGCAATCCGCCCGCGGCGATTGAGGCCTACCGTGCCGCTCTGGCGCTGAAACCCGATCTGGCCGAGGCGGCCATCAACCTTGGCACAGCACTTGAATCTGCGGGCGACGCAGCGGCGGCCCTTGCCGCCTGGCGCGCGGCCCTGCCCGCCCCCAACCTGCGCCAGATCCTGCACAATCAGCTGGGCCGGGTGCTCGAATCGCAAGGCAACCTTGGCCCCGCGGCTGCCGAACTGCGGGCTTCGCTGCTGATCACGCCCGACCAGCCCGATGTGCAGCAACACCTGATCCATGCCCGCCAGCGCATGACGGCCTGGCCTGCCGAGGCG
>JBATAV010000462.1:0-4779 GCA_049662025.1 Paracoccaceae bacterium
CGCGGGGCCGAAAACTTCCGCTTCTTTGCCGACATTGCGCCCAGTGCGCGCGACGGCCAAAGCCTGCCGACACCCACGCATTTGAACGTCACCACCCGTCACCCGATCGGCCCGGTCGGCGTGATCATACCCTGGAACACGCTCTTCATGCTGTCGACCTGGAAGATCGCGCCTGCCTTGGCCGTCGGCTGCACGGTCGTTCACAAACCGGCCGAACTCTCCCCCCTTACCGCCCGCCTCCTGGCCGAGATCTGCCGCTACGCTGGCCTCCCCCCCTCGGTGTGTTGAACCTGGTGAACGGCATGGGCGAAGGGGCAGGTCGCGCATTGACCGAGCACCCCGATATCAAGGTCATCGCCTTCGTCGGTGAGTCGAAAACCGGTAGTATGATCATGAAACAAGGTGCCGACACGCTGAAGCGGTTGCATTTCGAATTGGGCGGCAAGAACCCTGACATCGTCTTTGATGACGCCGACATCGAACGCGCCCTGGATGCTGTGATCTTCATGATCTACTCGCTGAACGGCGAGCGTTGCACCTCTTCCAGCCGCCTCCTGATCCATGACAGCATCGCCGAGACCTTCCACGCACAGCTGATCAACCGGCTCCGCCGCCTCAAGGTCGGCCACCCGCTCGACCCCGCCACCGAAATCGGCCCGCTGATCCACCAGACCCATTTCGACAAGGTCGCCGCCTATGTGGACATCGGCCGGGCCGACGGCGCGACGCTTGCTGCCGGCGGGCAAAGGATCGGCAGCGAAGGCTGGTTCATCCAACCCACCCTCTTCACCAACGCACGCCCGGACATGCGCATTGCGCAGGAAGAGGTGTTCGGCCCCTTTCTTACCTCGCTGACATTCAGGGACGAGGCTGAGGCCTTGGCACTGGCCAACGGCACCGCCTATGGCCTGGCTGGCTACCTCTGGACCAACAACCTTTCCCGCGCGATGCGCTTTTCCGCCGCGTTGGAAGCGGGAATGATATGGGTAAACTCGGAAAATGTCCGCCACCTGCCCATTCCATTCGGCGGGGTCAAGGCAAGCGGCATCGGCCGCGATGGCGGCGACTGGTCGTTTGACTTCTACATGGAAACCAAGAACACCGCCTTCGCCCTCGGCTCTCACAAAATCCAACGGCTAGGAGTCTGACGCCATGCCCGTTCCCGCCCCCAACCTTTACCCCGCATTCAACACCGTCCGCCTCAGCCACGTCACGCTTTCCGTCACAGATCTGGCCAAATCGAGGGCCTTCTACGTCGACACCCTCGGTCTGCAGGTTACCGATGAAGATGCCTCCACCATCTACCTGCGCGCGATGGAGGAACGCGGCCACCACTGCATCATCCTGAAACTGGGCGACCGGGCCGAGGCCGGGCATCTTGGCTTCAAGGTCTATGACGAAGACAACCTCGACCACGCGGCGGCGTTCTTTACGGGTAAAAACCTGCCCGTCGAATGGGTCGACCGCCCCCACCAGGCCCGCACCTTCCACACCCACGACCTGCAGGGAATCCCGCTGGAATTCTACGCACGGATGGATCGCCTACCCCCCATCCACCAGAAATACAGTCTCTATCACGGCGCGAAACTGCTGCGGATCGACCATTTCAACTGCTTTGCCCCGAACGTCGATCAGGCCGTCGCCTTCTGGAACGAGATCGGCTTTCGCGTCACCGAATACACCGAAGACGCCGAGACCGGCCGTCTCTGGGCCGCCTGGACCCATCGCAAGGGTGGCGTCCATGACATCGCCTTTACCAACGGCACCGGACCGCGCCTGCATCACACTGCCTTCTGGGTGCCGACGCCCTTGAACATCATCGACCTCCTCGACCTGATGAGCACCGCCGGCTGGTTGGCCAACATCGAACGTGGCCCAGGCCGTCACGGAATCTCGAATGCCTTTTTCCTCTACATCCGCGACCCCGATGGCCACCGGATCGAGATCTATTGCTCCGACTATCAGACCGTCGATCCCGACCTCGAACCGATCAAATGGGACCTGAAAGACCCACAGCGCCAAACCCTCTGGGGCGCCCCCGCGCCACGGTCATGGTTCGAAGAGGGCAGCCTCTTCACGGGCGCCGCCCTGTCGCACAGCGATCTCAAAGCCACCCCGATCATCGCACCATGAAGCGGCTGGCAACCTTCACTGCCCAAGGACGCCAGCTCTGGGGCGCGGTCGCGGACACCGGGTTGGTCGCGCTGTCAGATTCCTTTCTCGATTGGCGAACCCTGCGGTCGGTGATCGCGGCAGATGCGTGGAAAATAGTCTCTAACGCTGCCAAAAATCTTGCCGTCACGCATCCGTTCGGCAGCTTCCAATGGGATATCCCTGTCCCCGACCCCGAGAAGATCATCTGCGTCGGCGTCAATTTCCCTGACCGCAACGCCGAAGACAAAGAAGGGCAAGACGCCCCGCCCAACATGTCGCTCTTCCCCCGCTTCCCGCGCAGCTTTGCGGGACATGAGCAGCCTCTGACCCGCCCCCGAGAGCGCGCAACTGGACTACGAAGGCGAAATAGCCGTGGTCATCGGCAAGGGTGGTCGCCGCATCCCCGAGGGACAGGCATCAGACCAGATCGCCGCCCTGACGCTCTGCAACGAAGGCACCATCCGCGATTGGGTTCGCCACGCGAAATTCAACGTGACCCAAGGCAAGAACTGGGACGGCTCCGGCGCCACGGACCCCTGGCTGGTGCCTTTCACCAACCCGGCCCAGGTCACCGACATCGCCCTGGAAACCCGCGTGAACGCCGAGATCAGGCGGTCCGACCGCACCGGCCGCATGCTCTTCCCGGTCGCCCGGCGGATCGCCTATATCTCCACTTTCACCACGCTGGTCCCCGGAGACATCATCGTCACCGGTACTCTCACCGGCGCCGGCGCGCGGTTAGATCCGCCAAAATGGCTGCTGCCCGGCGACTTGGTCGAGGGCAGCGCGACAGGCATCGGGCCCTTCGAAACGGAGTGCGCGACGAATGACCCCCGACGCGATCTACGCCTGCGCAGAGACACTTTTCACCGCCGAACAGACCAGCAGACAATGCTGCCTGATCTCTGTCGCTCATCCCAAGGCCACACTAGACGACGCCTATGCCATTCAATCCGCGCTGGTGGCGAAAAAGCTGGCGGCGGGGCGAAAGGTATCCGGCTGGAAAATAGGCCTCACGTCCCGTGCGATGCAAAGCGCGCTGGGCATCACCACCCCCGATTCCGGTGTGCTGCTGGATGATATGCACTTTCCCAATGGCCCCACCGTGCCACCGAGTCGCTTCATCCAGCCCAGGGTTGAGGCGGAAATCGCCTTCGTCATGAACGCCTCCTTGCGCGGCGCACAAGTCACCCGCGCCGATGTGGTCGCCGCCACAGACGATGTCTCCGCCAGCCTGGAAATCCAGGATACCCGTATACTGCGCGCCGATCCCGCCACGGGCCAGACGCGCAGCATCATCGATACGGTTGCCGACAACGCCGCCGACGCCGGGATCGTGCTTGGCACGGCGCACCACGCCATCGACGCCTTCGACCTGCGCTGGGTCGGCGTCATCGTTTCGCGCAATGGCGTGGTCGAGGAAACCGGCCTCGGCGCGGGCATGCTGAACGACCCGGTCACCGGCATCCTCGGGCTGGTCCACCCCTGGCCGCCTATGGTCAGGGCATCGAGGCCGGGAAAGTGGTTCTGGCCGGCAGTTTCATCCGGCAGATCGAGGCCCCTTCTGGCAGCCACTTCCACGCCGACTATGGGCCTTTCGGATCGGTCGAGATCGCTTTCGCCCAGGTGCCGACTACGCCCTCTGCCAACCAAACAGCAAACTGCTGCAAAACCGCGTCGCAAAAGGCCGAATCGTTGATGTGGCAATCCGGTTCAATCAACTCCACATTCGGCGGGCAGGTCTTGCGGAAGTCTCGGGCGCCATCATCCGGCGTTCCTCTGCCGTCATCACGAAAGACGACAACAGCCGGCTATGCGAATGGCCGGGGTGACCTCGCAGCCTTTCGGGCACCGGATGCCAGCCCACCACATCAACCAGATCATCGCAGCCTGGCGCCACCATTTGCGGCACCCCTTTGCGCCAGCGCTGGTCATCCGGTCCGGCCCGGCGCTGATGGTCGAGCCGAACAGATGGTTGCCCACCTCTTGCGGGGCGAAATCCATCACGGCGGCAAGGCTTTCAAATGCGCGGCCACCCATGCCGGTGGCGTGGAAAACGGCGACTTCGAACCCGCGCGCCTCTAGCGCCGGTTTCAGCGCCACCATTTAGCGCAGCACGGTCTTGCCAAAGCCGGTCATCCCGATCAGCGGAGGGTCGCTGCGCGGCGGTTCGACCGCAGGCGCTGCGCCCAAAACAGCCCCTGCGGCCTGTGACAGAGTCGCTTTGCAGACCGAGTTCAGCCCGTATAGCCCACCCGCCCAGAGGACTATCTGGATATCCGACGCCAAGCGTTCCGGCGGGATCATCGGGCTGAACGAAACGGTCGAGACGACGTATTTCGGCACGCCCGATGGCAGTGCAGCGCAAATATCCAGCGCCAGATCGGTGCCCATTGACCCGCCCAACACGATCACCCTGTCAAAGGCGCCCTCGCGCTGCCGCCGGGCGCAGAGCGTCGCGGCGCCCCGGCCCATGGCCTGCATGGCGGCATTCTCGTCCTCCGCAGCGATCGCCTCGGCAATCGAGCTGCCGCTCGCCGCGATCACCTGATGCTTGGTCCAGTCGGTCGGGGCCTTTGCCTCGCTCAGAATGCTGACATCCATGGTCAGCGCCTGACGGCCTTG
>JBATAV010000463.1:0-3294 GCA_049662025.1 Paracoccaceae bacterium
CCGTCGGGCAGGCGTCGCAAGACGTGCTGGTGCGCGACCCGGTGGTGGTGACGGCCAGCCTGCCGCGCTTCATGGCGCCGGGGGATCAAAGCCGGTTGCTGTTAGAGATCGTGCATGCCACCGGACCATCGGGCCGGATGGGGCTGGATGTCACCGGCCATGGCGTAACTCTGGGCGACGTGCCTTCGGGTTTTGATCTGGCCGACAACGGCAAGGTGGTGTTCGAAGTGCCGGTCACGGCCGATGGTGTGGGGATTCAGACGATCGACGTTTCGCTGACCACGCCCGACGGCAAGGTGCTGAAAAAGACCCTGACCCTGCCGGTGCAGGTCAACGACCCGGAAATCGCCAAGATCAGCCGGCTGGAGCTGAAGAAGGGCCAAAGCTTTACCTTCGATCAGGCAGTGTTCACCGACATGGTGCCGGGTTCGGGCAAATCGGTGATGGCGATTGGCCCGCTGGCCCGGCTGAATGCTCCGGGCCTGCTGGCCAGCCTTGACCGCTATCCCTATGGCTGCACCGAACAGATGACCAGCCGCGCGCTGCCGCTGTTGTATTTCGACGAGGTGGCACAGGTGATGGACCTGAAAGGCGCCGACAACATCAAGACGCGGATCGACGAGGCGATTGTCGAGATCCTGTCCAATCAAGGCTCCGAGGGCGGCTTTGGTCTGTGGGGGCCGGGATCGGGCGACATGTGGCTGGATGCCTTTGTCACCGACTTTCTCAGCCGGGCCAAGGCGCAGGGCTATGCGGTGCCCGATCTGGCGCTGAAGAACGCGCTGACCAACCTGCGCAATCAGGTGAACTATGCGCCTGACTTTGACGCCAACACGAATGGTGGCGGCGGAGAGCTGGCCTATGCGCTGATGGTGCTGGCGCGTGAAGGGGCGGCGGCGATCGGCGATCTGCGATATTACGCCGATGTGAAAGGCGATGATTTCGCCACGGCGGTGGCGCAGGCCCAGCTTGGCGCGGCGCTGGCGTCTTATGGCGACCAGACGCGGGCCGATGCGATGTTCCGCAAGGCGGGCGCGCGGATGAATGCGCTGATGGCGACAGAGACGGCGCAGGTCTGGCGGGCCGACTATGGCACCAACTACCGCGACGCGGCGGCGCTGCTGACTCTGGCGGTCGAAGCCGGGTCGAATGCCATCGACCGCGAGGCGCTGACCGACCGCATCGCGCGGCAAGGCGGCAACCTCTCGACGCAAGAGGCGACCTGGGCGCTGCTGGCGGCCAATGCGCTGATCGACCGCCCCGATACCTCGGTCATCAAGATCGATGGGGCGGCGGCGACCGGCCCCTTGGTCAAGGTGCTGACCGATGGGCAAGGCCCGGTTGTCGTCACCAATGACGGCGTCGATACCACCATCACCATCAGCACCTATGGCGTGCCGTCCGAGCCGGAACCGGCAGGCGGCAACGGCTATGCGATCATCCGCAGCTACTACACTCTGGAGGGCGACCCGGTCACTCTGGACGGGCTGAAGGTGGGCGACCGGCTGGTGACGGTGATTGAGGTCACGCCGTTCGGCTATTCCGACGGGCGGCTGATGGTGGCCGATCCGCTGCCCGCAGGGTTCGAGATCGACAACCCGAACCTGATGTCGGGTGGCTCGACCGCGAACCTGAATTGGCTCGATGCGCTGGTCGACGTGCAGCATTCCGAGTTCCGCCAGGACCGTTTCCTGACGCAGGTGGACTGGTCGTCGAAGAACAGCTTCCGGCTGGCCTATGTGGTGCGCGCGGTGTCTCCGGGTACATTCCATCAGCCCGCTGCATCGGTCGAAGACATGTATCGCCCCGATTTCCGTGCCCGCAGCGATGTGGGAACGGTGACCATCGCCGCCAAGTAAGATGCGGGCGCGCTGGTTCATCGGCTTTGCTGCGTGCCTCTGGCTTGCCGCGATGGGCCGCGACGGGGTGGACAGGTGGATCGACGCCACCGTTCTGCCACCATTGGCGCTGGAAACCAGTGTCGAGGTACTGGACCGGGGCGGCCATCTTCTGCGCGCCTATACTGTGGCCGATGGCCGCTGGCGACTGCATGTCGATCTGGCCGATGTGGACCCGCGCTATATCGACATGCTGTTGACCTATGAGGACCGCCGGTTCCGCGACCATCCCGGCGTCGATTGGCAGTCGTTGGTCCGGGCGGCGGCGCAAGCGGTTTGGAACGGGCGCATCGTCTCGGGCGGATCCACCCTGTCGATGCAGGTGGCGCGGCTGCTGGAGGAAGGCACCACCGGCGAAGTCGGTGGCAAGCTGCGGCAGATGCGGGTGGCGATGGCGCTGGAGCGGCGCCTGTCGAAGGACGAAATCCTGCTTCTCTATCTGCATCTGGCGCCCTATGGCGGCAACCTTGAAGGGGTGCGGGCGGCCTCGCTGTCCTATTTCGGCAAGGAACCGGTGCGGCTGACCCCGGCCGAGGCGGCGCTGCTGGTTGCCATTCCGCAAAGCCCCGAAACCCGCCGCCCCGACCGTGCCGCCGATCGTGCCGAGGCTGCGCGCAACCGGGTGCTGGCGCGTGCGGTGTCCTTTCATCTGATCGACGCAGACGAGGCCACGGCGGCCCTGCGCGAGCGGGTTCCCGGCCTGCGCAAGCCCTTTCCGGCCTATGCCCCGCATCTGGCCGACCGCGCCCGCGCCGAAGATCCGGTGGCGGGCGAACATCACCTGACCCTTGATCTGTCCTTGCAGAAAAAGCTGGAAGCCTTGGCGAAGGAGGCGGTGCAGGGCCGGGGCGACCAGATGCAGGTTGCCATCGTGGTGGCGGATCACAGGTCGGGCGAAATCCTTGCCTCGGTCGGTTCTGCCGGGTTTACCGATAACAAGCGGCAGGGCTTTGTCGACATGACGACGGCGCTGCGCAGCCCTGGGTCCACGCTGAAACCACTGGTCTATGGGCTGGCTTTCGACGAAGGCCTGGCGCATCCGGAAACGATGATTGACGACCGGCCAACGGTCTTTGGCACATATGCGCCGCAAAATTTCGACCAGCTTTACATGGGCACGATCCGGGTGCGCGAAGCGCTGCAGATGTCGCGCAACATCCCGGTGGTGATGCTGACCGAGGCGCTTGGCCCGGCCAAGCTGTTGTCGGCGATGGGCAAGGCGGGGATGAAGTATGACCTGCCGGGCGGCCAGCCGGGGCTGGCGATCAGCCTGGGCGGCATCGGGGTGACGCTGCAGGACATGGTGCAGCTTTATGCCGCCATCGCGCGGGGCGGCGTGGCCCTACCGCTGACCTGGCGGATGGACGGCGATCAGCCCGAGGGCCAGCGCCTGATC
>JBATAV010000464.1:0-6535 GCA_049662025.1 Paracoccaceae bacterium
AGCCAGGCGCCATCGGGCGCGGGCGAAAGGCGGGCGGGATAGCCCGGCAGGTGGCTCAGCACCGGCGAAACTCTGCCGCCTTCAACCCGGATCAGCCGATGCCGCCAGCTTTCACTGATGGTAGCGCCGCTGGCATCGGGCAATAGCCCACAGGGCCAGGCCAGGCCATCCGCCTCGCGCGTGAAACTCCCGCCCGGAGCGCGCCGCCAGACTGATCCGGTGGCGCCCTTTTCAATCAGATCGACAACCCAGCCCGAGGCCGGATGCCGGGCGGATCCGTTCGCCAGCCACAGGCTGCCGTCTGCCCCGTAGGCCAGCGCGGTGACGCAGGCGATACCGCCGGGCAGCGGAACGGAGACGCCGCCTTCGCTCAGATGCCCGTCATCGGTGGCCACTGTCAGCCGCCCATCCGGGGAAGCCGCCATGGCCGTGATCTCTGCCGGAAACTCGACCAGCTTTTCCGCTCCACCGGTAGTCGAAAGCACATCCGCGCCCGAGGAGCACAAGAGCCGCCCCTCGTGCCAGACCAGATTGTCGGGAGCCGGCAGCGTGGCCAGCACCGCAGCTTCGTCCAGCGCGGTGTTGGGGCCAAGCGCGCCGTCAAGCGGCGGAATGGTGATCGCCTTGCCGCGGAAAAGATCAAGGATCGGGTCGAAGATCATCCCTGCTTCCCCCAATAGGCATCCATCGCCGTCCAGTCCGGGTCGGCGCCGTCAATGCGGATCCGGCCGATGCGGTTGTTCAGAATGCCACCGATGTAGAGATAGCCTTTGTGTTCGCGCATCGAGGTCACCATCGGGTGCGACGCGCTGTCCAAATCGCCAAAGGCTTGCAGGATTTCCCCGGCATCGGTGAACTTGACCACGCCGCCGGTGTTGATGTTTGGAAACAGCCAGTCGTCCTGCGGCAACCGTCGCGCCATGCGCTTACGCATCGCCGGGTGGCGCATCGACAGATCAAAACTGGGCGTCCGCATCCCCAGCCAGGCCATCCAGTAGCTACCGTCGCTAGCGCGGTTGATGTTGTCGGGGTAGCCCGGCATATCGCGGATCACGCATTCAGCGGTGCCGACCTTTGGCCCCTCCAGCCAGTAGCGGTGAATCCGGCAGGCCCAGCTTTCGCAGAAAAACACCGAGCGGTTGTCATGCGCCATCGTCACGCCATTGGTATAGCGATAGCCGTCAAGCAGCGTCTTGGTCGTTCCCGTCGCCGGATCAAAAGCCAACAAGCGCCCGGTAGCGCGGTTTTCGATCGAATCCAGCGTCCAGTCATGCGCGTCATAACGCTTGGTGGAATCGGTGAAATACACCTTTCCATCCGGCGCTATGTCCAGGTCGTTGGGGTCGCGCAGCCGCGCATCATCGACGATCGAGGTCCAGGACCGCCGCGTTTCTGCCGACAGCCGGGTGACGGTACGGTCGGGCGCAATCTGATACAGCCCCATCGCGCCGACGCAGGACAGAAGATTGCCCGCCCGGTCGAAAGCAAGGCCAAGGGGAAAGCCGCCGATATGGGCGAACACCTCGGACCTGGTGTAGTCGGGCGCGAAATAGCGCACGATCTCGCCATGCCTTGTGCCGCAATACAGGTGGTCGTCGCGGTCAAGTATCACATCCTCGGGGCCCTCGACCTCTCCCAGGCCAATCGCCTCGGACTGGGCCAGACGATTGTTCAGCGCATAGGGCGTGCCGGAGCCGGGGGTGGCGCTTTGCGCCTGCCCCAAGCGCAGATAGACCGGTGCGACGTACACCTCATTCAGCACCTTGTGGCGGTTCTTCAGCCAGCGGATGTCGATGGTCACCGCCACCGCCAGCAGCAAGCCCAGAACCATCTGATTGGTGCCGGTGCCATAGCCCAGCCGGATCAGCCCGTTGGTCATTACCAGAACGATAATCGCGCCCATCAGCCCCTTGACGACAGAGCCACGCCCGCCACCCAGGCTGTTGCCGCCAACCACCGCCGCCGTCAGCGCCAGGATCTCCAGCCCCTGCCCGGTTCCCGGCCCCGCACCCGACAGGCGGGTGGCGATCAGAAACCCGGCCGCAGCGGAACAAAGGCCGGAAAAGACGTAAGTCAGGAACACCATCCGCCTGACCCGGATGCCCGCGTTGTGGGCCGACCGGCGCGAGCCGCCGATGGCCAGCACATGCCAACCCGGCCGCGACCGGGTCAACGCCACATGGGTAATGATGGCCAGCAACAGGGCAGCAATGACCGACACCGACAACCCGCCCAGGGTTCCGTCACCGATGAAATCCCAAACCTCCGAGGTCGCGTCGGATAGCTGAACCTGCACGCCGAACGTTACCACCAGAATGTCGTAGATCGCCCGCCCGATGATGAAGGTGACCAGTGTGGTCAGGAAGGCCCGCAACCGTAGGTAGCCGATCAGATAGCCGTTGATCGCCCCGAACACCGCGCCGGTTGTCAGCGCCGCCAGAAACGCCACCCCGGTTGGCAGGTTGAAGATGAAGAAAGAGGCCACCGATGCAAAGGCCGACATCGCGAAGATCGACCCGACCGAAAGGTCGATACCGCCGCCCAGCATGACGACCGAAAGGCCTATCACGACCAGGCCAAATTCGCCAAGTTGCCGTGTAGAGTCCTGCAACGAGGCAAGGTTGAAGAACCCCGGAATGGCGCTGCCGAAACCGACAACCACGATCACCAGCGCCAGGAACGGGATTGCGTTGTCGGTCCAACGCTTTTGCAGGATCTCGCCGATCGCGTGATCGGGAACAAGATTGTAGCGCCAGGCTTGCAGCCGTTCGCGGAAGGTCATCAGGGCTCCGTCGGGTCAGATAGGGTCCGGGCGGCCGGGTGGGCCGCCCGCGACAAGTCTCAGGGGTTCATCGATTGCAGCGCCTTCAGCGACCAGCAGCTGTCGGGGCGCATGTTGGCCTTCGTCGTGGCCTGTTCCAGCGTGTAGATATAGGCGCTGGTGGTTCCCGGCGCGATGCCGCTTTGCAGAAGATACTTGATCATCGACACCAGGTCGCCGCCTTCGCGCACCAGTTCGGTCATCACTACGGCGGTGTAGGTGCCGTTTTCGATCATGTCGCAGTCAGCGGCCTGTTCGCCGCCGCCGGTGGTGATCAGCGCAACCTTGTCCTGCAACCCGGCGTCGCGGATTGCCGCCGCAGCACCCGAGGCATCACCATCCCAGAAATCGATGATGGCGCAGACATCGGGATTCTGTTGCAGCATCGTCGTGGTCACGGTGCGCGAGGTGGTCGGATCCCAGTTCGACACCGGCTTGGCCACCACGGTATAGGACGGGTCGGCATCCAGCACCTTCATGATGCCTTCATACTGATAAAGGCTGGTCGCGTTTACCTCGTCGCCCTGCACTAGCCCGATCTTCTTGGACGACCCTTCGCCGCAGGCATCCATCGCCGCCTTGGCCTCCAGCGCGCCAAGGTTGGTCCAGTCGCTGCCGAAATAGGCGTCGGCCTTGAAATTGGCCGGGTTGTCCAGAAGCAGCACATAGATGCCCGCCGCCTGCGCCTTTTTCAGGATCTTGCTGTAAGAGTTCAGATCCGGCGGCATGACGATCAGCACATCGGGCTTCGGGTCGGACGAGATCGCCTCGGTCAGAGCCTGCGCGCCTGCCTCGGTGCTCCAGTTCGGGTCGCGGGTCTCGAACGTGCCACCAAAGGCTTTCACCTCCCGCTCCAGAATGGCCGACCAGCCCTGCGCCAGATCCATGCCCATCGCCAGGGGCACCATCACGATGCGCTTGCCGTTCAGCGCGGTGGCATAATCGCCGGGGCCGGTGTCGCTGTCGGCAAAGGCCGCCCCCGAAAGCATCAGCCCCGCAACGCTTGCCGCCGCGGCCAGTGTCTTGATCAGTTTCATTTCCACACCTCTCCTTTGGTTGATGTTGCGCCCCGGCTTGTGCTGGGTCGTGATTGTTCAGATATCGCCTTGCTGCGCCGTCTGTTCGTCGCGCGGGTTGATCAGACCATCGACGATGATCGCCACCAGCAGGATCGTCGATTTGATCAGGTTCTGATACAGCTGCGGAATGTCGAGGATGGTCATGGCATTCATCATCACCCCGATCAGCGCCGCCCCGATCAGCACGTTGCGCACCCCGCCCTTGCCCCCCGAAAGGCCGATGCCGCCGATCACCGCGACCAGCACGATGTCGTAAAGCAGGGTCGAATTCACCACACGGGTGTTGATGGATTGCAGGCTGGCCGCCGTCAGCAACCCCGCCGCAAAGGCGCTGAACGCCGAGATCACATAGCGCAGCACCTGCATCGGCCGCACCGGCATGCCGGCATTGCGCGCGGCTGTAGGGTTGTCGCCCGCGTAATAGACATAGCGGCCCCAGATGGTGAAGCGCAGGAAGGCAAAGGCTGCCAGCGCCAGCCCGGCAAAGATATAGACATCAACCGGAATGCCCACCGGCCGCATCTGACCAAGCTGCACGATCCAGTGCCCGACCGGCGCGGCCACAGCATCCTGCGGAAGCAGTTGCGACCGGACATAGCCGAAGACGAAAGACCCGCTGGCAAGGGTGACGAATATCGCCGGCACTTCGGCATAGGCCACCAGAAAGCCGTTCACCAGCCCCACCGCCAGCACCCCGGCCAGCGCCAGAGCCAGGGCCGCGCCATCACTCATCCCACCGGCGAGCAGTTGCAGATACCACGCCACCGACATCGCCATCACCGCGACCATCGACAGGTCAATGCCGCGTCCGATGATCACCACCGCCATACCCAGCGCCATGATTCCCAGCACCGAGACCGAGCGAACCACGGCGAGCAGGTTTGCAACAGTCAGAAAGCCCGGCAAGGCAATGGCGGCCACCGCGATAATGGCCAGGGTGATCCACAGCACGATGCGCTCTTGGCTCAGGCGGCGAAGGTATCTTTCTGGCGGTCTGGCCATGGGCCGACACTCTTCCCCCAACGCACACCTACCCTGGCTGGACGGTGGCTGCGCGACAAACCTAGGGGGGGCAGAACAGTTACGTCAAATGAATATTAGGGGCGACAACATATGCGAAAGCGGAATGAATCAGATCACCGTCAGATAGGATTTCTGTGGGCCAAGTCGCTGGCTTTCGTGCGCTTCCTCGGCCCGCACATGATCTTTCAAGGCCTCGACAAAGCGCAAGCCATAGGCGGGCAGCGCCGCGCGTTTGTCCCACATGGCGCAGATGTCGAATTCGACCGGCTCGCCCTTCAGGGCAATCGGCCGGGCCACCAGATGCGGGCTGGCCACCCGCGCCGAAGACGGCACCACAGCTACCCCGTTGCCACCCTCGGCCATCGCAAAAAGGGTGTGCGGCGAATAGCCTTCCATCACCACTTTCGGCGGCTCACCGATCAGGCGGCAGGCGGCATCGAACACCTCGCGCGAGGCGTGGCGATGGTTCAGCGTTAGGATCGGATGGGCCAGCAGCTCGGCCATCTCGATCGGGCGTCTGGTGTCGGCCAGAAACTCGGGCAGGCCCACCGCCAGAAAGGCCAGACGGCCAAGGCGCACCACCTCGAAGCTGTCGGCCGGGGCGGATGGGGTGGCGGCAATTGTCAGATGCAGGCCCCCGCCGCGCAGCTTTTCGGCCAGCTCCGGCCCGCCTCCATCCTCCAGCCGCACGTCGATGCCCGGATTGGCGGTTGTCCAGCGTTTCAGGAACGACGGCAGAAACCGCTCGATCAATTGCGAACAGGCACCAATCCGCAACAGGCCGGCCTGATCGCTTTTCAACTCGTCCGCAAAGGTGCGCAGGCTGCGTTCGCTGGCCAAAAGCGCGTTGACCTTGCTGGCCAGCGCCTCGCCCGCCGGGGTCAGCCGCAGGTTGCGGCCCGCCTTTTCCAAAAGCCGGATCCCGAACGACTCTTCCAGCGCCTTGATCTGGCGCGACAGGGCCGATTGCGTCAGATTCAGCCGCTCGGCCGCCAGAGTGACGCTGGACAAATCGGCAACGGCAGCAAAGCCGGCATAGGTTCGAATGTCCATGGTCCCTCCGGGTGTCAGGGCGCAAGGCTAGGAGGCGGTGGCGGCCCCTGTCAATCACCGGGGTCAGGCCAGAGGCAGGGACTCGTACAAAACGATCACGCAATCGCCGTTGGCAAAAACCCAGTCGCCGGTTGCAAAGACAACGCCGCCAAAGCTGACAGGCGCACCAACCGTTGATGGCCCCGGCACCCAGCCGCGCCGCGCCGTGGTGCCAAGCGCGCGCACCCCAAGCGCCTGCCCGTCAATCCCGGCACTGTCGCGGATGACGCCGTTGATCACCACCCCGCGCCATCCGTTGCGCTGCCCTATCCCGGCCAGCCGGTCGCCCATCAGCCCGACGCGCAGCGGTCCCTATCCGTCCACCACCAACACCCGCCCTGCCCCATCGCCTTCCAGCGCCCGCAAGACCGGGGTGTGATCTTCGAATGTTGTCAGCGTCAGACAGGGTCCGAAAAAGCTCCGCGACTGGCCAAAACTGCGGAACTGCAGTTCGCAGACTGGCTCTGTTGCCCAAGTCAGCCTGATGCCGAGCTTCCCCTTCGCTTGAACAGAGTCATCC
>JBATAV010000465.1:0-3118 GCA_049662025.1 Paracoccaceae bacterium
GGCATAGCCCGCCGCCCCCGCAATGGGCAGGGCAGCGGCCCAGCCCAGACTGTCGGCCCCCGGCCGCACGATCAGCAGCACGCCGACAAAGCCCGCCAGAACCGCGGTGGCAGCCGGCGCGCTGATGCGTTCATGCAAGATCAGCGCCGCACCCAGGGTGATGAACAAGGGTGCTGTGAAATAGAGCGCCACCGTGGTGGCCATCGGCAGCGCCGCCAGCCCAAGGTAGTAGGTGGCATAGGCCACGAAGGCCAGAACCCCGCGCGCCAGCATCTTGCGCCAGCCCGGCGTGGTGATGGTGGACAGACGCCCATCGAACCACCAGACGATCAGCGTCAGGAATGGCAAGGCCGTCAGGCTGCGCAGCACCATCGCCTGATGCAGCGGATAATCGCCCGACAGCCGTTTCAGAATCAGATCCTGCACCGAAAAGACGGCGATGCCCGCGACAAGGCAGAGGATCCCGGTGGTGGTGGCAGAGCGCGCTTGCATGGCCGGATGCTTGGCCAGCGCGCACGGCTTTGCGCCGCTGATTGCGACCTTGCGGGGTCGCTATCTCGCAATGCAAAACCGCGCCGGGTTGCCCTGGCGCGGTTTCGGATCGTCCCTTGCGGGCAGATTACTCTTCGGTGTTCGCCGCACCGATGTCGTCGAACAACTCGGCAATCTCGAAATCGGCTGCCGCTTCGGCTTCGGCCGCCAGTTCCTTGATCGACTTGCCCGAGGCCTGCAGTTCGGCCTCTTCGACCGACCGCGCGACGTTCAGCCGGATCGTGGCAACAACCTCGGGGTGCAGCACCACCGACACGTCGTGAATGCCCAGATCCTTGATCGGCTTGTTCATCACGACCTGACCGCGATCGACGGTAAAGCCCGCGGTGGTGGCGGCCTCGGCGGCGTCACGGGTGGTGACCGAGCCATAAAGCGCGCCGGCGTCCGAGGCGGACCGAATCACCACGAAGATCTGACCGTCGAGCTTGGCAGAGACGACTTCGGCTTCCTTCCTGGTCTCCAGGTTCTGCGCCTGCAGGGTGGCCTTGCGGGTCTCGAAGGACTTCACGTTGGAGGCGTTCGCGCGCAGCGCCTTGCCTTGCGGCAAAAGGAAGTTGCGGGCGTAGCCGTCCTTGACGTTCACCACTTCGCCCATCTGGCCCAGTTTGGCCACGCGCTCCAAAAGGATGACTTGCATGATGCTTGCTCCTTATTTCACGGCATAGGGCAGCAGGGCGAGGAAGCGGGCGCGCTTGATGGCCGTGGCCAGTTCGCGTTGCTTCTTGGCCGAGACGGCGGTGATCCGGGACGGCACGATCTTGCCGCGCTCAGAGATATAGCGCTGCAACAGACGGGTGTCCTTGTAGTCGATTGCCGGTGCATTGTCGCCCGAGAACGGGCAAACCTTGCGGCGGCGGAAAAATGGTTTGTTCGCCATGGTTTATGGACCTTTCTTCAAGCGTTGGATCAACGACGGCGATCGCCGCCGAACGACGGCCGGTCACCCCGGTCGCCGCGGTCGGGGCGCGGGCCGCCAAAGCCGCCACGATCGCCACGGTCACCGTCACGGTCGCCGCGCTCGCGCTCGTCGCGCTTCTGCATCTGGACCGAGGGGCCCTCGACATGGGCATCGACCTTGATGGTCAGGATGCGCATCACGTCGTCATGCAGCCGCATCAGGCGTTCCATTTCCTGCACGGCCGACGACGGGGCATCGGTCTTCAGCAGGGCATAGTGGCCCTTGCGGTTCTTGTTGATCTTGTAGGCCATGGTCTTCACGGCCCAGTATTCGGCTTCGACGACCTTGCCGCCGTTGTCCGAATGTGCCGTGGTGAAGTGTTCCATCAGGCCTTCGGCCTGCGCGTTGGACAAGTCCTGACGCGAAATGAAGACATGCTCGTATAGCGGCATGCGAAGTCCTTCGTTTCGGGGCGGCTTCAACGGACGGGCATCTGGCCTTTCCACGGCCCGTCCACGAGAGGCATCGCCGGTTCATGGATATTGCGGAAAGGATGCGGCCTTATACAGACTGCCGCGCGGGGCGCAAGTCTTGCTGCGGATCCGGGGTTAAGTCGGGGGTTGCACCGCGCGTTGCATCGCGCGTTGCATCGGGGCGGGCCGCCGTGGGCAGGCCGAAGATCGCATCGAAGGCCCAGGTGAAGATCCAGGTGTAGGCGATGAAAAGCGCGATCAGCCCGGCCTCATAGGCCATCGCCTGCCACAGGCCCACCCCCAGCCACCAGGCCGTCACCGGCACCAGAATCACCACCAGCCCGCCTTCGAACAACAGCGCATGCGCGGTGCGGCGGGCGAAGGACCGGCCCCGTTTGGTCTGCCGCCGCTCCCAGGCCTCGAAGGCCGAGTTGAAGACAAGGCTCCAGCCCAGCGCCACGCTGGCGGCGGCAACCGAAAGCGCCCCCGAGGCCCCGGCCGAGGCATCCGACATCGCCAACAGGCCCAGCGTGGCCACGGCGACGCCAAGGGTCTCAAAGCTGACGGCATAGATGATCTTGCGGAGGGCGGGGCGCATGGCGTGACCCTGCCTTTCGGGGCTTGCCCGGTCAAGCCGGGCTGGCGCGTCACTTGCGGGTGGCGGTCAGCGCGATGGCGACCTGCACCGCAAAGCCCACGGTCTTTTCGTCGGAGTAGCTGGGACCGATGCCGAAATCGCGGCGGTCCAGGGTGACGGTGCCCTGCATCGTGGCGGTATCGCCCTCGATCTTCAGGGTGAAGGGCAGGATGACGGGCTGTTCGGCGCCGCGCAAGGCAAGGCTGCCGGTGGCGGCGAAAGCGTCGCCCTGCGGGGCGATGTCGGCGGTGAAGCTGGCGGTCGGGTGGGCGGCGGTGTCAAGGAATTCTGGCCCCCTGGCCTGATCGCTGACGGCCCCCAGCGCCAGCCTGGTGGTGTCGATGGTCACCGCGACATGGCCGCTGCCGGTGGCCTCGTCAAAGCGGATCTCGGCGGTCCAGGCGGGCAGGGTGCCGCTGACCTCGGCGCCCATCTGGTGCAGCGAAAAGCCGATATTGCCGCTTGTCACCTGCCAGTTGCCTGCGGTGGATGCGGGGGCGGCGGGGGCGGCGGCTTGCTGTGGCGCGGGGGCTGCGGTCCGGGCGATCTGCCAGGCCC
>JBATAV010000466.1:0-1607 GCA_049662025.1 Paracoccaceae bacterium
AAACCAACGCCCTTCTTGCGCGGCCGTTTGGACAAGTATCATGGTTGGCACAAGTATGATTCTGGCCACGCCCTCATCCTCTCGGGCCCCTCCGGTCGCGGCGGGGCGGCGCGGTTGGCGGCGCGGGGAAGCTTGCGGATCGGGGCGGGGGTGGTGACGGTGGGGTGTCCTCTGGACGCGATCCCCGAGCACGCCGCGCGGCTGGATGCGGTGATGCTGCGGGTGGTGGCGGATGGGGAGGCTTTGGCCTTGGCGCTGGAGGATCGGCGGATCAAGGCGCTCTGTCTCGGGCCGGGGATGGGATTGGGCGCGCGGGAGGCTGGGTTGTTGGCGGTGGCGTTGGGGCGGCGGGGTGAACCCCGCCCTACGGTTCTGGATGCCGATGCGCTGACTTTGCTTGCGGGGGATGCGGCGTTGTTTGTCGCTTTGCATGGTGGGTGTGTGTTGACGCCGCATGCGGGGGAGTTTGCGCGGTTGTTCCCGGATATTGCGGCGAAGTTGGCGGCTGTGGCGACCAAAGGCCCGGCCTATTCCAAGGTGGATGCAACCCGAGAGGCCGCAAAGCGGGCGGGCTGTGTGGTGCTGTTCAAGGGGCCGGATACGGTGATTGCGGGTCCGGACGGGCGCTGCGCGATCAACTCGGCGCATTATGACCGGGCGGCACCCTGGCTGGCGACCGCCGGATCGGGCGATGTGCTGGCGGGGTTCATCATCGGGCTTCTGGCGCGCGGGTTCTCGCCCTTTGATGCGGCCTGCACCGGGGCCTGGCTGCATGTGGAATGCGCCCGCAGTTTCGGGCCGGGATTGATTGCGGAAGATTTGCCCGAGGAGCTGCCAAAGGTGTTCCGGGCGCTCGGGTTGTAGCTTGGGCCGCAAATCCCTGGGCAAGGAATCCGGGTCAGGCGGGAATCGACACCGGGGCGCAGGCCAGTTCCAGACCGCTGGCGTAAACCACTTCCTCGCGCTCGAATCGCAGGGTGAAGAGGCGCACTTCGGCCACCATCTCGCGGCGGATATAGTCGCCATCGGCCAGGCGTTGCGCCTCGATCATGGTGACGGCGCGACCGTAAAGCGCCTTGGCGCGCCAGTCGCGGACCAGAATGGGTTGCGAAGGTGCGACGTACAGATCGCCTTCGGGCCGGTCATGGCCCAACGCCGAGGCGGAAATCCGCACCATGGCGGCGTCGCGCACCACGACCACTTCGATGGCTTTCAGCACCTTGGCGCCCGAGCGGGTGATCACCCGGTCACCGGGGGCCAGGAACTGCACCGGCAACTCGCCCTCCAGCGTCAGAACGCAGGTTCCGGCGGTGATGCCCTGCAAGGGTGCTGCATCAACAACAACCTCAGCGGTGTCGAAGGTCAGGGTCAACTCGCCCATGGGCTGGTCCTCGCTGCATGTCTTGGTCTGCCTCATGCTTTTTTCCTCACACTATGGCAGGAATTGGCCCTTCACGGGAAGATATTTGGGCAACAGTTAAAAATACACCCCAAGGTTGCGGCGAAAATATGGCGAACTTTTCCTCTCGCATCCGCCTTTCGCCTTTGTTAGAACGGCGCGGAATTTCCGGGACGTTCGGGGACCGACCCCTGGCAAGGGGCAGGTT
>JBATAV010000467.1:0-1560 GCA_049662025.1 Paracoccaceae bacterium
GGCCAAGGCACCGCCTGCCGCACGACCCTTCCTTGCGCGAAATCCACTTCGGCCAATGGGAAATGCGCCGCTTTGCCGAGATCGAGGCCGAAGCCCCCGACCATATCCGCGCCTTCTGGGACACCCCCGGCGACATCGCCCCGCCCGGTGGCGAAAGCTGGAACCAGCTTACCGCCCGCCTCTGGCCCGCGCTTGACCGGCTGGCCGTCCATGGCCCCGACATCATCGTCGTCGCCCATTTCGGCCCCATCGTCGCCGCCCTGCAACGCGCCGAAAACCTGTCCCCCGACGCCGCCTTCGTGCACCGGATCGACAACCTCTCGGTCACCTGCCTGACCTTCGGCCCGCCCGCACAGGTCTTTTCGACCAATCACCGCCCGTGATGAAAGACCCCACAAATCATCGCTTTGCGCGGCACCTGCCGCCCCCTAATGCTGAACCGCAAAGGAGATACCCATGACATACGATCTCGTGATCGGCGACCGCGCCTATTCCAGCTGGTCCCTGCGCGGCTGGCTGCTGTTCGACGCTTTCAGCATCCCGGTGAAACCCCGGCTCGTCCGGCTTTACACCGATGAGCTGGCCACCGCCTTGCGCGACTACGTCCCCGCCCGCACCGTGCCCACGATGCGCACCCCCGATGGCAGCGTGGTCACCGAGACCATCGCCATCGCCGAGGAACTGGCCACCCGCCACCCCGAGGCCGGGATCTGGCCGACCGACCCGCATGCCCGCGCCACCGCCCGCGTGCTGGCCGCCGAAATGCACGCAGGCTTCACCGCGCTGCGCAGCCACTGCCCGATGAACCTGCGCGTCAGCTACACCGATTGCGCCCCGCCGCCCGAGGTGGGGGCAGACCTTGCGCGCCTTGAAACCATCTGGGCCTGGGCACGCGCCACCACCGGCACGCAAACCGCCTGGCTCTGCGGCCCCTATTCCGCCGCCGATGCCTTCTTCGCCCCCGTCGCGGCCCGCATCGCCACCTACAACCTGCCCCTCGGGCCCGAGGCGATGGCCTATGTCACCGCCCACCTCGCCCACCCGTCCTTTCTGAAATGGCGCGCAATGGGCCTGACCGACGGCCCCGACCAACCCGTCTACCGCCGCGACTACGGCTTGCGCGACTGGCCCGGCCCCGTGTGACCGCTTACGGTTTCTTAACCATTTCCCGGCTACCCCGTTAACCAAGGTTTACGGAGCTGGGATACATGGTCGCGCGCGCCTTCACGGTGGCCTTCGAAGGGGTCGAGGCGCGTCTGGTCGAGGTGCAATGCTCGCTAGCGCCCGGTTCCTCGGCCTTCAACCTGGTCGGCCTGCCCGACAAGGCGGTGTCCGAGGCCCGCGAAAGGGTGCGCGCCGCCCTGCAGGCCCTGTCCATCGCGCTGCCGTCCAAACGCATCACCGTCAACCTCTCGCCCGCCGACCTGCCGAAAGAAGGCTCGCACTTCGACCTGCCGATCGCGCTGGCCCTGCTGGCGGAACTGGAAATCATCCCAAGGGACGAGGTCGAACACATCGTCGCCATGGGAGAACTCTCGCTCGACGGCCGCCTGATGCCCG
>JBATAV010000468.1:0-4438 GCA_049662025.1 Paracoccaceae bacterium
TGCTCTTGCCTACGCGTGGGTGCGAAAATCCTTTCGGGCCGCCCACTCAGTATTCACCGATGGGTAGAAGCTTGGCGGGTCTGCAGGGAGGATGGCGATGCGGATCAGTGCAGCAGCGGCGCGGGTTCCAGATCGGCAACCCGTTGCAGCATGCGGCGGCGACACGCAGGCCTGGCCGGTGCTGACCGACAGAAAGACTTGCCAACGCTTGCCCGATGGCTTCGGTGGGGAGGCCGGGATTTGCGCCCTCACGCCGAATGGGGTCTCCCAATTCCGCTATCGAAAGATCGCGGAGACGGATCTGCGGGCAGCGGCTGAGCAGAAGGGGCGACAGATGCCGTGAGATGTTCGCGGTCACCCCCCGGATGTCCCTGCTCATGTCGAACTTCGCCTGACAATACGGGCGGCTCCAACGCTTCGCAGTCATCGGTTCCAGCAGTGGCAACAGCGCTTCGGCCAGCCCGAAGGTGTGACCTTTGGACGAAACTTCCGAGCCGGCCTTTTCGATCTCGTCAACCACGATCACCGGATTGGCGACAAGGGTCTGCAGAACCGTCTCCAGAAGGCGGCCGGGGTCGGTATCGCCCCAGCCGCGCTGAGAGGCCACGATGCCGAAACTGGCATTTTCTCCCGTGGCCTCGATGAAGGGGCTCGCCAAAGGGGATTGTCCCTGGGCGCGGGTGGAATCGGGCCTTCAAGTATTCCCCTTTGGGATGGATGTATCGGTCGGGAAAGCGAAGGCTCTCCCGGTGATGAATATGGATTTTGAAGAACCCATCCTGAGCACGGAACAGCCTGCCGGGAAGAAGTTGACACGATGCTTGTCGGCCGTGAGCCGGTCAACCGACGCGCGGACGCGCGGCCGGATCCGGAGAGGGGAAGGAGGCTTGCCTGTGGATTTTCGCAATATATTGAAAGATAAAGGTCTTTATATAAATCCGCGCGCCAATGGCCACTAACCTTACGCCGCTATGGCCACCCCCCCGAAATGGTCATTATTTCTCGGGTCTGACAAGAGTGCCGAAGGATGGCATGATATTCGCATATTCGCAATTTTCTAAACGACATCTGCCAACAGTTTGCAAATTTTCGCCTTTCCGCTTTTCCAAGGCTGTCCCCGCCGCTATGGTCCGGCAAATTTCTGCGGGAATCCTATGGGGGGAGCCATGAAAGACATCCTGGCCGAGCTAGAGACGCGCCGCGACACGGCACGCCAGGGCGGCGGCGACCGCCGGGTGGCGTTGCAGCACGCCAAGGGCAAGCTGACCGCGCGCGAACGGATCGAGTTGTTGCTCGACGAAGGTTCTTTCGAGGAATTCGACATGTTCGTCCGGCACCGCTGCACCGAATTCGAGATGGAAGCCGACCGTCCGCCGGGTGACGGCGTTGTTACCGGCTGGGGCACCATCAATGGCCGCATGGTCTATGTCTTCAGCCAGGATTTCACCGTCTTCGGCGGCTCTCTTTCCGCCACTCATGCGCAAAAGATCTGCAAGATCATGGATATGGCCATGCAGAACGGTGCCCCGGTCATCGGGTTGAACGATTCTGGCGGCGCGCGCATCCAGGAAGGTGTCGATTCACTGGCCGGCTATGCCGAGGTGTTTCAGCGCAACATCATGGCCTCGGGCGTGGTGCCGCAAATCTCCGTCATCATGGGGCCTTGCGCAGGTGGCGCGGTCTATTCCCCGGCAATGACCGACTTCATCTTCATGGTCAAAGACTCCTCCTACATGTTCGTCACCGGCCCCGACGTGGTGAAAACCGTCACCAACGAACAGGTCACCGCCGAGGAACTGGGCGGCGCCTCCACCCATACCCGCAAATCCTCCGTCGCTGATGGCGCCTTTGAAAACGATGTCGAGGCGCTGGCCGAAATTCGCCGCCTGTTCGATTATCTGCCCTTGAACAACCGCGAAAAGGCGCCCGTGCGCCCCTTCTTCGACGACCCCGCCCGGATCGAGGAAAGCCTGGATACGCTGATCCCCGACAACCCGAACCAGCCCTACGACATGAAGGAGCTGATTGCCAAGATTGCCGACGAAGGCGATCTCTATGAAATCCAGGCCGCCTATGCCGCCAACATCATCACCAGCTTCATCCGCATCGAAGGTCAGACCACCGGCGTTGTCGCCAACCAGCCGATGGTGCTGGCCGGGTGCCTCGACATCGACGCCAGCCGCAAGGCGGCGCGCTTCGTGCGCTTCTGCGATGCGTTCGAGATCCCGATCCTGACGCTGGTCGATGTGCCCGGCTTCCTGCCCGGAACCGCGCAGGAATTTGGCGGCGTCATCAAGCACGGCGCGAAACTGCTGTTCGCCTATGGCGAGGCGACGGTGCCCAAGGTGACCGTGATCACCCGCAAGGCCTATGGCGGCGCCTATGACGTGATGGCCTCCAAACACCTGCGCGGCGATTTCAACTATGCCTGGCCGACGGCAGAAATCGCCGTGATGGGCGCCAAGGGCGCGGTCGAGATCCTTTATCGTGCCGAACTGGGCGACCGCGCCAAGATCGCCGCGCGGACCGCCGATTATGAAGACCGCTTCGCCAACCCCTTCGTCGCCGCCGAACGCGGCTTCATCGACGAGGTGATCCGCCCGCATTCCACCCGCCGCCGGGTCGCCCGCGCCTTTGCCTCCCTGCGTGGCAAAAAGCTGACCAACCCATGGAAAAAGCACGACAACATCCCGCTGTAATCGCCCCATGATCCGCACAAGCCGCCTTTGCCTCGCCCTTGCCGCCAGCACCTTGCTGGCCGCCGGCGCCTGCGAAGACGAGGCGCCAAAGGGTGACACCATCACCGTGCCGTCGGGCCGCGAAGTGCGCTTTCTTGACGTCATCTCCAACGCCCCCGGCCCACAGGGCGCCACCGCGCGGTTCCGCTTTGTCGTGCCGGGCCTGCAGACCGGCGAGGACGCCTCCGCCGATATGGAGGCGCTGTGCAACAGCTATGCGCTGCCCCGCGTCAGCGGAAATGTGCCGGCGCCGCAGCAGATCGTCATCGTTTTCGCCGATCAGGCGGTGCCTTTCGGCGAAACCGCGCCTGACACGGTGCAGTTCTTCGAGGCCTACGGCCTGAAAAACGGCGCCTGCATCTGGGAGGTATTCTGATGCAGGCACAAAATGTGGTTGGATTCAGACACTTTCGGGGCGTTGCTGATGTAACCGAGTCACAGGGGCACAACTTGGATGGGCGCCCGTGTCATTCTGTTGGCAACTCGGTTATGGTGACCGGAGGCCGAACCCAAGCGGCCTTTGCCTCGCAATGGGGGCGGGCGTGCATGATGCGCGTTACAGCCTCCCAAGAACTATGGAGTAGAGGATGCAGAAGAGCATGCGTATCGTTTTGGCCCTGGCCCTTGTCGGCTTTGTGGCCGCCTGCGCGAAGAAAGCAGAAGAGAGTGTCGTCTACGTGGACGAGCCCGTTTCGGTCGAACCGACCTATACCGGCAAGTACAAGTAAGATACCGGGGCGGGACCGGCGGTTCACTCCGACCGGCCCCGCCCTGACCCCCGCCTTTCGGCGTGCGGGCAAACCAGCGCCGGATTTCCCCACATTGCTGACCTTGCGGCCCGACGCAGATTTGCGGCCCGGGGCGGAAAGGCTCTTGTCATGCTGAAGCACCGCGGTTTTCCGGGGCGGCTTCCCGGCTCTGATTTTCAGTTCACCATCCGCCGCGCCAACCACAAGGATGGCGTGACCAAACTGGTCTCGCGAGAGCGGTTCCGGGACCGCAAGCATGCCGACCGGCTGGCCGATCAGGGCTTCATGGCGGCGCTTTGGCAGTATTTCGGCGAAGACCCCTTCGAGCGCGGCAACCTGGATGCAGGCCGTCTGTCCTGGCTTTTCGGGCGCGAGGTCATTGCTGCCGAAGACCCCTTCGACCCGGCCTCTTACGATGCCTTGCTGAAAATCGACGTGAAACGCGCCGAGGCATCTTTCCCCGAAATATTCGCACCCTCCGCAGAGGCCCCGGTCTTTGACTGGGACGCAGAGGAGGATTAGGCATGAATCCGCCCAAGCCCTTGGGAATCCGGCATTCTTCCGCCACCCCTCCGGGTGCCCTGCGGTTTCGGTTTGCGCCGACTCGGCATGGTCGGCAATCTTGGGTTGCGGGTGTTGGCCTGCCCTGGCCGGGCCCGTTCAGTTGCACTTGTTACCCTTCCCCTACCCAGCGGTCCGGCCCGTCCCAGGCCGGACCGCAACCTTTGGCGTTTCGGCGGGCTGATGCCGATGGTGTGACTGATGCACTTTTCCCCTTTGAATCCGGGTGGTTTGCGCTAGACTCTCACCCAATAAAAACCACAAAACGAGGCAGAGCATCATGCGTAAGACACTTGTCACCTTCACCCGTCTCGTGCTGCCGCTGGCCGGTTGCATGCAGGACCCGGCTTCGCGCGGGCTTGCCGGCGCGGCCGCGGGCGCGGTCTTGGC
>JBATAV010000469.1:0-2172 GCA_049662025.1 Paracoccaceae bacterium
CGCCAGGCGATGATCGAAGGCATGGTCGGCCAGTTGCAGGACCGCCTGAGCCGCGAAGGCGGCAGTGTCGAGGACTGGGCCAAGCTGATCAACGCGCTGGGCGTCCTTGGCCGCAAGGATGACGCTCAGGCCGCCTACGACAGCGCCAAAGCCGCCTTCGCGGGCAAGGACGCCGATCTGGCCAACCTTGCCAGCGCCGCCGAAGCCGCTGGCCTGACCCAATGACGGCGGCCCGATGATCTGCGACGACATCGCTGCCTTCCGGGCCACCCTGCCCGCTTCCGGCGCCATCGCCGGGCTGGACCTTGGCACCATGACCATCGGCGTGGCGGTTTCCGACCTGCGCCGCAGCGTCGCCACGCCCTTCGAGGTGATCCGGCGGGTGAAATTCACCGAAGACGCCGCCCGGTTGCTGGCAACCCTGACCGCGCGGCAGGTCATGGGCCTGATCCTCGGCCTGCCCTTGAACATGGACGGCAGCGAAGGCCCGCGCGCCCAATCGACCCGCGCCTTTGCGCGCAATATGTCCCGCCTGACCGACCTGCCGATCGCCTTCTGGGATGAACGGCTGTCCACCGTTGCGGCGGAAAGGGCGCTTCTTGAGGCGGATGCGTCTCGAAAGCGTCGCAAAGAGGTGATCGACGCGGTGGCCGCAAGCTATATCTTGCAGGGCGCGCTGGATCGCATGGCTTGGCAGGGGAAGTCCCTTTGAAAGACGATGTCTGGAAACGCGACGAAATCGAGTCACCTTGCGTCAAGCTGTGCGTGATCCACCCCGAGGAACGGATCTGCATCGGCTGCTGCCGCTCGATCGACGAGATCTCGACCTGGTCGCGCCTGACACACGAGGCCCGCGCCACCATCCTGCAAGACCTGCCGACCCGTGCGCCGCGCCTTGCCAAACGCCGCGGCGGCCGCCTGGCCCGTCAGGCCCGTGCCGCGGAGTGACAAGGCCAGTCTTGCACCCCAGCCTGATCACTCTCCCATCACCGCACCGTCATCTTGGCCCGAATGCTTCCGCCGAAGGCATCCAACCCCTGCCTCCCGGCGCCCCATCCGGGATCAGGAACCATCGAGCCAGTCGGCGACCGAGGTCAGTTGCGGACGGAAATAGGCGATGATGCGCCCCTCGGCGGGCGCTTCGGCTCCTGCGGCCCAGGGCGCCACACCATGCACCGCCAACCGGTGCAGCAAGGTCGCCTCGCCTGGACGTCCGGGCAACTCCACCCGGCGGCACAGGCGAAACACCTCCGCCCGCGCGGCCGCGTAAGCCTCGGTCACATCCACCGCGCCCCAGTCGGCCGGATCATGCCCCGCAAAAGCCGCGCATAGCGCGCTGTGGATGATCCGGGGGCTACCTTCCCAAACCACCAGCGGCGATGCCCCGGCCCCGCACTCGTTCAACGGCAGGCCGAGGATCCAGCCATGCGGTTCCTTCACCATCCGCCGCCGCGCCGTGCCCACCGGCAGAAGACCGTCCAGATGCGCCGCATCGCGCCGCAGCCGAAAGCCGAAAGCGGCATCGCTTTCCTCTTCTGACGGTTGCGGATAGCCGGGGCGGACCACCGAAAGCTGCGCCCGGTGCAGAGGCAGCGGCGCCAGGGGCAGCGCCTCCCAGGGGAAGGGCGAATGCCCCATACGCCCGTCCGGACCATTCGGCAGCGCATCAACCCCCACAAACCAGGTGCCGCCACAGCGCCAAGGCTCATCGCTGGTGGCCATCGCCGCCCGTGCCAACGGCAAGGCGGCCGCTGCCCAGGCGGCAATGCGCGGATCAAACCCGATCCGCGCCCAGCCCTGGGGCCCCGTTACCACAGCACCTTGCGCAACATGTTCAGCGCCACCAGCGTCAGGAATACCGCGAAAGCCCGCTTCAAGGGTTTGGGGTTCATCGAATGCGCCAGCCGCACCCCATAGGGCGTGGTCAGCAGCGTCGTCCCGATCACCACCAGAAAGGCGGGCAGGTTCACCGCGCCGATCGTCCAGGGCGGCGCCCCTTCGGCCTTCAGCATCAGAAACCCCAGCACCGAAGGCACCGCGATCAGCACACCAAACCCCGAGGCCGTCGCCACCGCCCGGTGTATCGGCACCCCGAACAGCGTCATCAGGGGCACCCCGAAAGTGCCGCCGCCAATCCCCATCAGCGCCGAGAAGAAGCCCACGCCCGAGGCC
>JBATAV010000470.1:0-2970 GCA_049662025.1 Paracoccaceae bacterium
GATTGTCGCCAAAACACCCCGACAACTGCACAACGCGCTCAACCCTACGGCGATCGACCGGCTTCACCTGGTCGGGCAGGACATTGCCGCGCCGCTGCCATCAACCGGACCGGATGTGGCAATGCCGGACGGGGCGCTGCATGGTCTGCACCTGTCGCCCCATGCGGATTTGCCTACACAAGCACAAGCGCCACCGGTTCCGGCAACGGCACAGGTTGCACGCCCGACGGTTGACAAGGAAGGAGCGCTTGATCCCGAATTCCCTGCGGTCATTGATCTGGAAAGCCGCTGGTGCCCGCTTCTCGGCCTGCTTGTGCTGACGCTGAAACTCGAACTGCCCGAAAAGCTGTGGCAGGTCGGCGTCGACGAAGGCGCGGCACTGGCTGCCATGTTCGGCCGGCTTTGTGGAGACCCGGAGGATCCGGCAATCAAGGCGCTGTCGGCCGCGTTCCCTGATGCCGCGGCCCCCATGGACCGGTTGCCGGTCTGGGCCCGCGAAGAACTGCTGTCAGGCGGCCTTGACGCGGCCGAAGCCCTGTGTGGCGATCAGGTTGCGCCACGGATTGCTGCCTTGACAGCCTGGTTCGGCGACGGCGACGGCAGCTGGGACCTCGCCGCTTGGGGTGCGGCGTTGCATCTGGTGGTTGCCGAACACGCCCTGGGCCGCAGCATCGCGCCGGGTGAGGTTGCACGCCAATTCGCGGGCTTGGGCCGTATCGTCGTGGACAGCGCGGTCATCTGCGTGGTCCAGCCGATGGCGGCGATCGACATCGATCTGCGTCGGGCGGGCCTTGACGCCAATTCCGGTTGGTTGCCGTGGCTGCAAAAACGCTTGGAATTCCGTTTCGTCGATCCGGAGGACCCATGACCGCCGCCCGCGAATACCTGCAGCACCGGCCGACCAGCGTGGCGCCCGTCGCTGTCCAAAAAGGCGCTCTCAAGGCCGAAACCACCGAGGATCGCTTGGGCGCGCAGCGCGCCTGGCAGGCGCAAAGCGGCACTGACGACACGGATGCGATGACCCAGATCGCCACGATCGTGCACCGTCTGCTTGGCCGCGTTCCTGAGGCGATTGCCCCGAATTCAACAGGAACCCCGAGCCCCGAGCCCTTGGTCGGACCTGACGTCGCAGGGGCTGCGTCTTTTGGCGCGCCACAAGTGCCGGTCGGGCTTGATATGGTGCCGGACGAGAAGCCGGACAGCGCCCGCGCGTTGGCAGCCGCCCATGGCGCGACCAGCTTGCCTGCCGCGCCCGCAACGGATGGCGTGACCGACGCCGGGCTTGCAGATATGGAAAAGGCAGACAGGGAACAGACTGCGGCCCGTTCGGTTCCGCAGGCCAGCGCCGCGTCCGCCATGCCGCAAAAGGGCCCTGCGGAACCGGTGGCGCAGGGGATATCCGTCGTTGTCAGCCAGGCGGAACCGGACCAGCCAGAGGAAGGCACTACGCCCCGGTCCATCGTCCAGCGCTGGCAGCAGGGCGTGCGCACCGCAGGCAAGGCGCTACCGGGAGTCAAGGTCACCATCAACACCGAGGCACGGGCCGATCTCCACAACAGCGCGGGAACCGCTGGTCGGCGCAACGAGGCCACCCGAAAGGATCTGTCCAAAGAGGTCCTGGCGACCGCCAAACCAGCGCCTGTGCCCGCCGAACCACCGCCGGCACCACCACCCTCGAACCCAGTGCCCGAACTTACCCAGCGCATTCTCGACAAATCCGGTCTGAAACTGCCAGACCAGACGCCTCCGACGCTTGCCAAGTCCGAGGTCCTTGTCGTCGAAAACGTGCCGGTCGGCGGAACCACGCCCCAGATTGGTGATACGCCGGTCGCGTCCGATGTCTTTCAGATCCTGATCACGCCGCAAGCCGAGGCTCTGCTGACCCCCGCGCCGGGAACCGAGGAAAGCCCCGAACAAAAGAAACTGCGCGAGACCCGCGCAAAGCTGACCGCCGCGCCCGAGGTCGCCGACAGACAGGGCCGCGGCCCGCAGACAATTGCCCCCGACACCGGGCCCAAACCGATGCCCGCCTTGCCAGAAAGCCTTCAGGCTCCGGTCGGCAAGGTCGTGGCGCGGCTGCTGGCCGAGGTGGATGCGACCACGGCGGGCGTGCTCGATTCCCTGCGCGACTTCGCCTACCCCGGCGGCGCGCTCAAGAAGAATTTCCCCGAGTCCGGCAAGGACATGACGGACGGGCTGAAGACGGCCGTGACGACCGATCTGCGCGAAATTGCCCTCGCCGCCAATATCGCCGCCGCCGATCTGGATACGATGATCAAAGCCCGTAAGGACGAACTTTCGGCCTCGGCAAAAACCTCTGCCGACATCGCCAATGCCGAAGGAAAAGCCGCCACTGACAAGACGGCTACCGATAGCCAGAAGACACTGGATGCAATCGACGGCGCAGCCAAGGTCGCCGACGAGGACACGTTGCGCCGGCAAGAGGCCGCAGGAGGTGCGACCGACCCTGCCGAGGTCAACCGACGCCGTGACCTTACGGTCAGCTGGATCCGCGAGCATGTCACGACCCAGATCACCGCCTACCAGCAATCCGGCGACGAACGCACGCAGTCGTTCAAGAAGGTGCAGGCTGAACAACTTGGCGCCTATGGTGCGCTGGTCCAACGCGAACAATATCAGGTCATGACACCTGTGCCGCCGACACGCTCGGCCCGCGATCTCAAGGACCTGCCCCGCGAGGCCCGGCTCGCCGACTTTGCCGTGACGATCCGTGCCTGGGGCGACGATCAGGCAAAGAAGGTGACCGAAGCGATCCGGTTGATGACCAAATCGGTGACCGACACCACCCAGACGCACCGCACCGACATCCAGTCGGTCGGCAGCCTTGGCATTGAAGCGACGCGGCAATGGGCGGAGGACCGCGTCCTGTCCGGGCAATCGTGGTGGACCCGTTTCATGAGCCGGATTCGCCGCTGGATTTCGGAATCGCACGACGCGAGCGAGCAATGG
>JBATAV010000471.1:0-1702 GCA_049662025.1 Paracoccaceae bacterium
CCCTGCAGGTGACGCTGGGCCGGCGCGAAGAGGCCGAGGCGCAGACCCTGCCCGCCAGCGCCGAGGCCCCGGCAGAGCCGCAGGAAATGGACCTTCTGGGCCTGACCCTGACGCCGCTGACCGACGATATCCGCGGCAAGCTGGGCATGGAGGCCAGCGAAAAGGGCCTGATCGTGATGAAGGTGGACCCGTCGTCCGAGGCCTATACCAAGGGCCTGCGCGAGGGCGATCTGATCACCGAGGCCGGCCAGCAGCGGGTGGAACGGCTGAAGGATCTGCAAGACCGGGTGGACGAGGCCAAGGCGGCGGGCCGCAAGTCGTTGCTGCTGCTGATCCGCCGGTCGGGCGATCCGCGCTTTGTGGCGCTGTCGGTCGAATAAGCCGGGTGGCATCAAAGGAAAACGGGCGGTGGGGAAACCTGCCGCCCTTTCCTTTGGTCTGCAGGTTCAGCCGATTTCGGCCAGAAGCCGGGTGCGGAAACTGGCCATCCACTCGGCGCGGGCCTCGGCCAGGGCGCGCCCGGTGGCGGTCTGCATCCCGGCGGCGACCGGGAACAGCTTGACCTCCAGATGATCCAGCGAGAACCGCTTGTCATCCAAGGGGCGGCGGCGGGCGAGCGGGTCTTCGGCATCAAAAAGCGCCGCCCCCATCTGGCCCGCGACATGGAACATCCGGGCGATGCCGATGGCGCCCAGGGCCTCCAGCCGGTCGGCGTCTTGCAGGATCATCGCCTCTTTGGTCTGCGGTGCGATGGCTGCGGAAAAGCTGTGCGCTTCGATCGCATGGGCGGTGGCTGGCAGCTTTTCGGGTGGAAAATCGGTGGTTTGCAGAAATTTGACGGCGGCTTGCGCCGACAGGGCCGAGGCCTGCGCCCGGTCGGGGCTGGATTTCGGCAGGTTCACCGCATCATGGAAAAAGGCGGCGGCCAGCAGGATTTCGCGGTCGGCGCCGCCTTCGGCTGTGGCGATGTCCTGTGCGTTGGCCCAGACCCGCGTCAGATGGCCCAGATCATGCGCGCCATCGGTTGATCCGGCCCAAAGCCGGGCGATCTCGGCGCTGTAAAGGGCGATGCGGCGGCTTTCGGTTTCCGGGGTCACGGGCGGCTACATCCGGCCAAGATCGGTGTTGATGATGCCCAGATCGCGCGCGGCGGCCAGCGACAGATGATCGCTGTCCAGCCCCCGCGGGCGCTGATAGCGGCGGATCGCGTCGCGGGTGGGCGCATCCAGCACGCCGGTCAGCGGCAGCAGGTAGAGGCCGCGGGCCTTCAGGGCACGCTGCACGGTGGCGATGAAATCCATCGTCATCTCGGCGGCGCAGGGGGCGCGAAACCAGACCGTGGCGCGATCCTCGACGATGCGCTGGCGGGTTTCGGTACCATAGACCGCCGGAATGGGGGTGCCATCGGCGGCGGTGCCTTCGGGGGTGATCAGGACTTGCTCGGTGACGGTCTCGATCACGGCGGGGCGGATGTCGGCCTGCCAGCAGGCGTCTTTCGGGCCTTTCGGCGGGCCCTGATCCTTGAGGACCAGCAGTTCGGACGAAAAATCGCCGCGGGTCGGCGCATCGGGCAAGGGCGGGCTGACGCAGGCCGAGAGCGCCAGCGCGAGAAGGGCCGCGAGGGGGGGTAGCCTGATCATCTGCTCGTCTTGCGCCCGGGTTTGCCGGATCTTTCGGTCGGCAAGATAGCGCGGGCGGGGCG
>JBATAV010000472.1:0-10894 GCA_049662025.1 Paracoccaceae bacterium
CCGCATGGTTGATCGGCCAGCCGTCGCAGAACGGCCCGGTCAGCGCAAACCGCCGCCCGCCCCGGTCTTCCAGAATGAACAGCCCCTTCGTCGTGCCCACCAGAATATCGACCATCACACCCTCCTGCGCCGCGCCGCGAAATCCTACACCGGAAATCCATCTTTTCACGCGCAATTTTCAAGCGGTATGGACAAGCCCGCGCCCTTGGTCTTTCCTCTCGCCCAAGAAGTGAGGCGCCATGAAACACCCCCGCAAGATCATCATCGACACCGACCCCGGGCAGGACGACGCCGTGGCGATCCTGCTTGCCCTTGCCAGCCCCGAAGACGTCGAGGTCTTGGCCCTCACCGCCGTCGCCGGCAACGTACCGCTGGCATTGACCCAAAAGAACGCCCGCGCCATCGTTCAGCTTTCGGGCCGCAACGTGCCGGTCTTCGCCGGCTGCGACACCCCCCTGAAACGCAAACTGGTGACGGCCGAGCATGTCCACGGCAAGACCGGGCTGGATGGCATCCCGCTGCCCGACCCCACCCACCCGCTGCAAGACACCCATGCGGTCGATTTCATCATCGAGAGCTTGCGCCACCACGCCCCCGGCACCGTCACCCTGTGCCCCCTCGGGCCACTGACCAACATCGCCACCGCCTTCGACCGCGCGCCCGACATCATCCCCCGCGTCGCCGAAATCGTCTTGATGGGCGGCGCCTATTTCGAGGTGGGAAACATCACCCCCACGGCCGAATTCAACATCTATGTCGATCCGGAAGCCGCTGAAATCGTATTCAAATCCGGTGCGCCCCTGGTGGTGATGCCGCTCGATGTCACCCACAAGGCGCTGACCTCGCGTCGTTGGGTCGAGGAAATGCGCGGCCTTGGCACCCCCGTCGGGCAGGCGGTGGCCAGCTGGACCGACTTTTTCGAACGCTTCGACACCGCCAAATATGGCTCCGAAGGCGCGCCGCTGCACGATCCTTGCGTCATCGCCTATCTCTTGAACCCCGGCCTCTTCCAGGGCCGCCACATCAACGTGGAAATCGAAACAACCTCCGCGTTGACCCTGGGCATGACCGTGGCCGACTGGTGGCGGGTCACCCGCCGCGCGCCGAACGCGCTTTTCATCGGCTCGGTCGACCGCGAAGGCTTTTACCGCCTGTTGTCAGACCGTCTGGCGCGGCTCTGACCCTTACCCTCGGGCAGGATCACGCTGAAGACCGACCCTTCGCCCAACCGGCTGTCGATCTTCAGTAAGCCCCGGTGCCGCACCACGATGTGTTTCACGATCGCCAGCCCCAGCCCGGTGAGCCCTTTTCGCGGCTGCGAGGGCTATCGGCCCGGTCGAACCGCCCGGTCAGCCGCGGCAGATGCACCGCCGCAATTCCCGCGCCGCAGTCGGCACTGATCCGCAACGCCTGCTCCGCCGCGCCGCATTTCAGCCCGCTCTCGACCTGATTGGCGAAGACCTGCGTCAGCTGATCGGCGTCGCCCGGCACCACCAGCGACGCGCCCAATCCTTCCAGCACCAATTGCGCGCCCAAGGCATCGGCCACGGGTCGCAGGCTGGCCAGCACCTCCTCCGACAGGTCGCGCAGCACGCACCGCCGCCTTGCGGCCAGAGCGTCATGCAAGAAGGTGAGTCGTGCATCATGGTTAACGCCCGTCAGCGGCAAAAACGCGCAAGACGCAAGGAAGACGCCGGGAAGACGCTTGAAAGACAATCTCCCGGCCCCGAATTCCGTCGGTTAACGCTGCGTTCCCATAGACTTGCGCGGGGTTCACATTCCGGGATTGTCGCGCCGGTAAATCCAGTCATGATCCGGGTCATTCTGAAACCGCCAGGCCCGTCGCGGCCCGGCCATGACGTTCAGATAATACATCTCATAGCCGTAGGGCGCGCCACAGGGATGATGCCCTCTGGGCACCAGAACCACGTCATGGTCCTTCACCGCCATGGTATGGTCCAGGGCCCCATCTTCGGTATAAACCCGTTGAATGCCAAAGCCTTGCGCGGGGTTCAGCCGGTGATAGTAGCTTTCCTCCAGATAGGTCATGCGCGGAAAATCATCCTCGTCATGACGGTGGCTGGGATAGCTTGACCAGTTGCCCGAGGGGGTGAAAACTTCGGTCACCAGCAAGCTGTCGGCCACATCCAGCCCCTCCATGGCGATGTTGTTGATGAACCGCGTGTTGGCACCGGTCCCCCGCGGGGTCAATTCAATGCCCTCCGGCCCCAACCGCCGCGCCGCATGCCCGCCCTTGCTGGGCGCAGAACAGACCGCAAGCACACAAGCCGTGGTCGCAACCGCCCGCCATTCCACCCCATCTGGTAGATACAGGCAATGCGGCGGGGTCTTCTCAAACACCTCCAATCGCGCGCCCATCTCGCCCCAATCCTGCCCGGCACCGGACACGAGCGCCCGTCCCTCGACCAGCACCAGAATGACCTCGCGGTCCCCCGTCACCTCAGCCGCCACATCCCCCGGCGCCAGCCGATACAGCGAGAACCCCACATATCCCCAGCCCGCATCGCTGGCCGAAATCGCATGAACCTTGCCCCGCAAACCCTTTGGTTTCCGCAATAATTCCAACCCCGCCTCCCCTTCATCCTGGCCAAGATAATCCGGAGGCGCGCGGGCTGGCCCCCGCTCCGGCGCTTGCCCTCAGACTAACCCCGCCTCTTTCGCCAACCGCTTCAACGTTGCCAGACCCAGCGTCTGATACAACAGCGGGTTGCGCACTGCGGGGTCCTGCTCAGCCTCGATCACGATCCAGCCGTCATATCCCGCCCCCGCCAGAATTTTCAGCAAAGGCGCGAAATCCACCCCGCCTTCCTGATCGCCCGGCACGGTAAAGGCCCCAAGAACAACGCCTTGCAGGAACGACAGCGCCTCGGCCCGCACCCGCGCCGTCACCTTGGGGCGGATGTTCTTGGCGTGGAAATGCCGAACCCGACCGACATGCCGGGTCAGCACCGCTGCCGGATCACCGCCGCCAAAGGCACAATGCCCGGCATCGAACAACAGATGCACATGCGGTCCCGTGACTGCCATCAGCGCGTCGATGTCTTCTGGAGATTCAACGATGGTGCCCATGTGATGATGATAAACCAGCACCAGTCCCTGCGCCGCGACATACCCCGCAAAGGCCTCCAGCTTCGCCCCGAAGTCCCGCATTTCCGCCGCACTCAACCGGGGCCGGTCATTCACCGCGCGGCCCGCATCACCGTGAATGGCGTTCGAGGTTTCGCAGGTGATGAACACCTTGCAGCCGTTGTGCTTCAGCTTGGCCAGATGCGCCTTGCAGGCCGCGATCTCGTCCTCAACCGACCGCAGCAACAGCTCGGTCGAATACCAGCCTCCAATGAACTTCAGCCCGTAAGAGCCTAGAAGCGCACGTAATTCCTGAGGGTCGTCGGGCCAGCGATGGCCGTTTTCGATACCATCAAAACCGATCTGGCGGCCTGCCTCGTCCAGGATGCGCTCGGTCGGGATATCGGCGCCGATGGACTGGTCGTCGTCATTGGCCCAGGCGATGGGGTTGGTTCCGAATTGGATCATTTTCGTCTCTCAGTTGACCAGCCATTGGGCCTTGGTGGATTTCTCATAATCTTTCCGCGCCGCACGCACTTCGCTCCGAACCGATACCTCGGGAACCGCAACGTCCCACCAGGCGCCTCCGGCCCCGGTGCCCGGCATCGGGTCGGTGTCGATCACGATCACCGTCGGGATGGCCGCGGATCTGGCCTTCTGCATCTCAGCCTCCAGCCCCGCAATGCTTGCGACTTTCACCGCATTCGCCCCCATGGCGCGGGCATGGGCAACAAAATCCAGATCGGCCTCGTTCACATGATAGCTGTCGCGCAGAAGGTTGTTGAAGGGCGCCCCTCCGGTGGCCTGTTGCAGCCGGTTGATGCAGCCATAGCCACGATTGTCGGTCAGCACGACGGTGAAGGGAATGCCCATCCGCACCGCCGTCGCCAGTTCGGAATTTGCCATCATGTAGCTGCCGTCGCCGACCATGCAGATCACGTCACGGTCGGCTTGGGCCATCTTGATGCCCATCGCCCCCGCAATCTCGTACCCCATGCAGGAATAGCCGTATTCCATATGGTATCCGCCCGCCGCCGCCCGCCACAGCACATGCAAGGCCCCCGGCATGGTGCCCGCCGCCGACATGATCAGGCTTTGCTTGCCCGCGTTGCGATCGACTGCACCAATCACCTGCGCGTCGGTCGGCAGTTCGTTGCCCGCAGGCGCAGCAAACAGCCCGTCTGTGGTGGCGAACCACTTGTCCCGCGCGGCAAAATCCGGGTCGGCAAACCGGTGGCCAGCAAGGGCAGCGCTGATCTTCTCCAGCGCTACTTTCGCATCGGAAACAAGCGGTTGCGCGGCGCGCTTGGCCGCATCGAAACCGTGGATATTGATCGAGAGCAGCTTGCGCCCCGGGGCGGAGAACACGGTCCAGCTGGCCGTGGTGAAATCCTGAAACCGGGTGCCGACACCAATCACCAGATCGGCCACGGCGGCCAGTTGGTTGCCACAGCCGGTGCCCGTGACGCCGGGAGAGCCGAAATGCAACGGCTCCTCCCAATCCACCGCGCCCTTGCCGGCCTGGGTTTCCACCAGCGGGATGTTATGGGCGCGGGCGAAATCCAGCAGCGTCTGTTCCGCACCGGAATAGATCACCCCGCCGCCCGAAACGATCAGCGGGCGCTTGGCGGTCCTGATCGCCGCCACCGCAGCGGCCAGTTCCTGCGCGTCGGGTTCCGGGCGGCGGATGTGCCAGGTTTTAGGGGCAAAGAATTCCTCCGGGTAATCATAGGCTTCGGCCTGCACATCCTGACAGAAGGCCAGACAGACCGGGCCGCAATTGGCCGGGTCCGTCATCACCCCGAGGGCGCGCGGCAGAGCGGTCAGGATATGCTCGGGCCGCGAAATCCGGTCGAAATAGCGCACCACGGGGCGGAAACAGTCATTGGCCGACACGGTAGCATCGTCGAAATCCTCGATCTGCTGCAACACCGGATCGGGCGCTCGGTTGGCAAAGACATCGCCGGGGATGAACAGCACCGGCAGCCGGTTCACATGCGCCAATGCCGCCGCCGTGACCATATTGGTCGCCCCCGGCCCGATTGACGAGGTGACCGCCATCGCCTTGTGACGTTTCTTCGCCTTGGCATAGGCGATTGCGGCGTGGGCCATGGTCTGTTCATTTTGGCCCCGCCAGGTTGGCAGCGCATCACCGATGCCTTGCAGCGCCTCGCCCAGACCGGCCACATTTCCGTGGCCAAAGATCGCCCAGACTCCTTCGATATAGCGCCCGCCATCGGGCGCCATCTGCACCGACAACCATTTCACCATGGCTTGCGCGGCGGTCAGACGAATCGTTTTCATGCCGCGGTCTCCCCCTTGGCACAGGCCCCGTCGCGGGCCTCGTCCCAGATTTCGCATAGCCGCGCATATTTGCCGGCCATCATCTGAACCGCTTCGGCATCCGACATCTCACCCTTCAGCCAGCCCCGCGCGGCCTCGCCAAAGATCGTGCGGCCCACCGCAAAACCCTTGACCAGCCCATGCCCCGCCGCAAGCGCCAGTGAGGCCGCAAGCGCCGCTTCGCTGGCATCCAGACCCAGAACCACGACCCCCCGAGTGTGCGGGTCATTGGCGGTAATGGCGGCACAGGCGGCGGCATAGGCGGCATTTGTCGCAAAGGGCTCCAGCTTCCACCAATCGGGGTAGACGCCAATGTCATAGAACCGCCGGATCACCCGTGCCGAGGTCTGGTCATCAACCGGGCCAACCTTGGAGGGGATGATTTCCAACAGCATTTCCAGACGGTTGCGGCGGCAGGCGTGGAACAGCCGCAGGACGGTGGCTTCCTGCGCGGCTTTGGTCGCGGCATCGTCTTCGGGGTGGTAGAAGCACAAGACCTTGACCACATGCTCTAGCGGCCATTCCGCCAGACCGCCGAAATCCGGGCCGATCTCGGGCTCCAGCACCAAGGGGCGCGACCCCGGCCATTCCACCGGATGGCCGATCCAAAGGCCGGTCCCGGCCGCCTGATACAGCGCCTCGCGGCCCAACCGGCTGTCGCACAAGATGCCATAGCCGGGCCGGCCATCCTGCACCTGCAACGCCGCCTTCAGACACAACGTCTTGAACGCGCCAATCTTTTCGGGAGTTGCGCCCTCCATCGCCTCAAGCTGCATGCGGTGGTCAAAGGCAAAGACCCGCATGGTGGACCAGTCCTTGTGGCGGTTGGTCGCCCAATGGATCTGCTCTAGTGCCGTATCTTTACGCAGGGCCTTTTCCCTGACACCGCGCGCCAGGAAGAACTGCAGCTCTTCCCAGCTGGGATAGGCGGGGGTGCAGCCGTGGCGGCTGACCGCAAAGGCCCCGCAGGCATTGGCGTATGTCAACGCCACCGGCCAGGCCTCGCCATCCAGCCAGCCCTTCAGCAGGCCCGACATGAAGCCGTCGCCGGCCCCCAGCACGTTGAAGACCTCAATCGGAAAGCCGGGGCCGGATTGGCCATCGTCCAGGGAGTCGGGAATGGCGCCGGCAAAGGCGACGGCGCCCATCGGGCCACGTTTGCAGACCAGCGTGGCCGAGGACACAGCCCGCACGGCACGCAGGGCGGCGATGGTGTCGGTGCTGCCGCCAGCGATGTGAAATTCTTCCTCGGTGCCGACGATCAGGTCGAAAAGGTGCAACGTCGCCTGCAATTTGGCGGTAACGGCCGCACTTTCGATGAACCGGCTTTCGCCTTCACCATGACCAGCAAGGCCCCAAAGATTGGGCCGGTAGTCGATATCCAATGCGGTCTGCGCGCCGTGCGCCTTTGCCAGATGCAGCGCCTTCAGCACCGCCGCTTCGGTGCGCGGATGGGAAAGATGGGTGCCGGTCGCCACCACGGCGCGGGCCTCGGCGATGAAGTCCGCATTGATGTCATCTTCACACAGCGCCATGTCGGCGCAGTTTTCGCGGTAGAAGATCAGCGGGAAGTGATGCTCATCGCGGATCCCCAGCAGCACCAGCGCGGTCAGCCGCGCCGGATCGGTCTTCACTCCGCGCACATCGACGCCCTCGCGCGCCAGCTCTTCGCGGATGAAGCGACCCATGTGTTCGTCGCCAACCCGGGTGATCAGCGCCGATTGCAGCCCCAGCCGCGCGGTGCCTGCCGCGATGTTGCACGGGCTGCCGCCGATGTATTTGTGGAACGACCCCATGTCTTCCAGCCGCCCGCCCACCTGCGCGCCATAAAGATCCACCGACGAGCGACCGATGGTGATGACATCAAGCGTCTTCATGCGCAGGCTCTCCTCCTCGGGCACCCGGTACCGCCCCGCCAATGTCCGACAGACTCAGCGATGCAGTGGTGTTTTGGAATTTTTATTCCATTCCAACCGCGAGGGGAAGCGTTTTTACGCACCCCGCGCCGAGCCGACGGCAACTGCCAGCGAAATCGCCATGGCAATCGTCGCCGACAGCGACCGGAAGGCGCCGAAATCCACCTCGGGCACCGTCAGTACCGCGTCTGCGGTGCGGGCAAGCGGGCTGGTCACCCGATCTGTCAACGCCACGACCGGCAGGCCACGGTCGCGCGCATCCTGTGCCAGCGCGACGGTCTCCTCCGAATAAGGCGCGAAGGTGATAGCCAGCAGCGCATCGCCCGGCCGCATCGCAAAGCGGTGGTCCAACTTGCCGACGCCATCGTGCAGCATCGCCGGGACCTGCATTTTCTCAAAGACATAGGCCAGATAGCTGGCCACCGGAAAGGCCCGCCGCAGGCCGACGAGATGCACCGTCCCGGCCCGGCTCAGCACCTGCACGGCCGTATTCAGCGCGGCCTCGTCAACCGATTTCGCCAGCGCCTCCAAAGACAACCGACCGGCCTCGACGAATTCGGCCAGCAGTGCCGAGGGGCTGCCGGCGCCGCCTTCCTTGAGATTTTTCAACCGGGTCGAGTAATCCGGCCAGCCCGGCGCATAGGCCTCGCGGAACAGCCGCTGCATTTCGGAAAATCCCGAAAACCCCATGATCTGGCAAAACCGCATCACCGCGCTGGGCGGCACGTCGGCCCCGGTAGCCAGGTCCGCCACCGTGGAAACGGCGATCCGGTCGATGTTGGCCGCGACATGTTCGGCACATTGGCGCAGGCGCCTGGGCAAGTCGTCAAGCTGCGCCGACAGCCGCTCGCGGAATTCCTCGACCGAAGCAGGGGCGATCTGCGGCGCGGCGTCTTCCATCGGATTTTCCTTGACAGGGCCCATGCATTTCAGGCTAGCACGCATGGAACAAATATTCCAAGCGGAAAGGCGTTTGCCATGGCTGGGCTGGGAGTTGGTCTGATCGGCACGGGCTTCATGGGCAAGACTCATGCCCTGGCCTGGCGCAACGTCAAGGCCGTAATGGGCGCTGTGCTGGGGCCTGAGGCCACGCCGCACCTGACGCTCTTGTGCGACACGCCTGACCGGGCGGGGCCGATGGCCGACCAGTTCGGCTTTGCCCGCGCCACCAGCGACTGGCAGGCGCTGTGTGCAGATCCGGGCGTGGGCGTGGTCTCGATCACCACGCCGAACCAGTTGCATCACCCGATGGCGCTGGAGGCGATCCGGCACGGCAAGCATGTCTGGTGCGAAAAGCCGATGGCGCTGACCCTGGCTCAGGCCGAGGAAATGGCGGCGGCGGCCGAAAAGGCGGGGGTTGTGACCATGGTGGGTTACAACTACCTGAAAAACCCCGCCTTCACCCATGCCCAACGCCTGATCGTCGAAGGTGCCATCGGCCGCGTCGTGCAGTTCCGCGGCTGGGTGGACGAGGATTATCAGGCCGATCCCGAGCTGCCCTGGAGCTGGCGGGCCAAGCTGGCCGATGCGGGCCTGGGCGCCCTGGGCGATATCGGCAGCCATCTGGTCAGCATGGCGCATGGCGTGGTGGGCCAGATCGAAAGCCTGGTCGCCGACATGCAGACCATCCACGAAACCCGCCCGCTGCCCGATGGCACCGGTCATGCGAAGGTCGAGAATGAAGATGCGGCCTCGGTGCTTTTGCGGTTCCGGGGCGGCGCGCAAGGCTCGATGGTGATCTCGCGCAGTGCCTGGGGCCGCAAGTCGCGGCTGGGGTTCGAGGTTCATGGCACGCGCGGCATGATCGTCTTCGATCAGGAACGGATGAACGAGCTGCAGCTTTACATCAACGAAGGCGACCGCGCGACGCAAGGCTTCCGCACCATCCTAACTGGCCCCGCACACCCGCCTTACGGCGAATTCTGCCCCGCGCCGGGCCATCAGCTGGGTTTCAACGACCTGAAGGTGATCGAATGCGCCGCCCTTCTGCGCGGCATCGCCGGGCTGGAGCGGGCCGCGCCGTCCTTTGCCGATGCGCTGAAGATCGAGCGGGTGGTCCACGCCATCGCCGACAGCGCAAGGGCCGGGGGCAAGCGCATCGGGTTGTAGCGGGCGAAAAATTCCTGAAGCAAGGGATCTGACTAAATTCTTGCTCAAGAATTTTGCGGACCGAACAGCTCACGCAATCCTGCCCGGAACCGTGCGGCATTGGCCCGATATCCCTCGGCCGAAGCCAGGAGCCGCACCCGCGCGGCGTCATCCAGCATCCGCACCACTTTCCCGGGGCTGCCCATCACCAGCGATCCGTCCGGGATTTCCTTGCCTTCGGTAATCAGCGCGCAGGCGCCGATCAGACAGCCCTTGCCGATCTTCGCGCCATTCAGCACCGTTGCCCCCATGCCGATCAGCGTGCCGTCGCCGATGGTGCAGCCATGCAGCATCGCCTTGTGACCGATGGTGCAATCGCGGCCGATCGTCAGGGGATAGCCCATATCGGTGTGCAGGACGCAGTTTTCCTGGATATTGCTGGCCTCGCCCACCACGATTGGCTCGTTGTCGCCGCGCAAGACCGCGCCGAACCAGATGCCGACACCCGCGCCCAGCACCACGCGCCCCATAACCTGCGCGCCCGGTGCCACCCAGACGTCCGGGTCGATCTGTGGGGCGATCCCGTCCAGTGCATAGATCATTTCGCGTCAAACTCCCTGTTCAGGCCGCGCACGAAATCGGGCAGCCCCGGTTGACGGTCGCGCCGCATTCTCTCCGCTTGAAGAACGGTCAGCAAGTCATTGAATGTGCAGTCAAGATCGTCATTCACCAGGACATATTCATACTCCGCCCAATGGCTGATCTCGGCCTGACTCTTGGCCATCCTTCCGGCAATTACCTCGTCGCTGTCCTGCGCGCGGGCGCGCAGTCGGCCGTCCAGTTCGGCAATCGAGGGCGGCAGGATGAAGACCGAAACCACATCGCGCCCGAGGGCCGAGTTGCGGATCTGCTGGCCGCCCTGCCAGTCGATGTCAAACAGCGTGTCGCGGCCCGCGTTCATCGCGTCTTCCACCGGGCCGCGCGGGCTGCCGTAGAAGTTTCCGAACACCTCGGCATGTTCCAGCATCTGGCCGGTCGCCACCATCGCCTCGAATTCGGCGTGGCTCTTGAAGAAATAGTCCCGCCCGTCCACTTCACCGGGGCGCGGGTTGCGCGTGGTGGCCGAGACCGAGAACCGGATCGTCGGATCCCACTGCATCAGCATCTTGGCCAAAGTGGATTTGCCCGCGCCCGACGGCGAGGAAAGGATAAGAAGTAGACCCCGGCGCGCCATCGTCACTCCACGTTCTGAACCTGTTCGCGCATCTGGTCGATCACGGTCTTCAGGTCAAGGCCGACCCGCGTCAGGTCCAGGTCCTGCGCCTTGGACAGAAGCGTGTTCGCCTCGCGCAGGAATTCCTGCATCAGGAAATCGAACTTGCGGCCCACAGGGGCGGTATCGGCCACCAGCGCACGCGCGGCGTTGATGTGGGCGGCAAGGCGGTCCAGCTCTTCCGTGA
>JBATAV010000473.1:0-2072 GCA_049662025.1 Paracoccaceae bacterium
ACGCCGGAAAACCATCTAAGGTCGCCATCACCGCTATCATGCGCAAGCTGCTGATCCTCGCGAACGCCCTGCTGCGCGATGACCGGAAGTGGAACGCAAAAGCCGCTTGATCAACACGGATACTATGGGAATGGGCGGCGGATTGCTGGGCGCCCTCGCTGAACGGAGCAAGGGCAGATGGCGCGGCACGGACCGGCGGGGCCTGCGAAAGCCGGGCCCTGCGGGGCGGATCCTGGGACGATCCGGTAAAGAACCTTCGGTCCGCCTATCGCGTCGGTATTCCCGCGACCCGCCGACAGGCGAATGTGGGGTTTCGCGTCGTCATCGGGCAGTGACCTGCGGGCGGGGAAAGGGACGCGCCGAAGTGCTGGCCCCGACAGGCGCCATGCCGGTCATGCGGGCGCGGAATCGGCGCATCGGGCGGGATTTGTAATGGTTCAGGGGCCCGTCATCGCCCCCGGTCAGGGCCGCTGCGCGCATCATCTGGCGCCCGACCCTTTGGCGGGGGCAGGGTTGGCCGGGCATTTCTGACACCCGCCGCGCGGCCCGTGCAACCCGCCCCGAGGCACGGGCTTGCCATCCCGCCCCGCCCCGCCTATATCCACCGCCGAGAGGTTGGCGCGGGCGAGCGCCTCGCCAACCCGGTCAGGTCCGGAAGGAAGCAGCCGTAACGAGCCCCGCTTGGGCTGTTGTCCAGCCTCTCACCTTCTGTCTTCCCAAATGGCGCGGTGCCACGGGATCAGGGCCCGCAGATTTTCGGAATGCGGCGCAAAGCATTGCGGTGGTCTGACCCGTTCTTCCCTTTTCGCGCAGGAACCGCCCGATGGACCCAGCTCTTGCCCCCCTTGGCTGGTCGGCCTTTCAGCAAGACCAGCTTGATCCGGCCGAGCGGTCGCTGACAGCGGTGCGAGTATCCTCGGTTCACCGGTCGCGGCTGGATCTGCTGACCACGACCGAACCCTTGTCGCTGACGGTCGGGGCAACCGGCGATTTCGCCGTTGGCGACTGGCTTTTGCTGCAAGATGGCCAGTTTGTCCGCCGCCTTGACCGCAGTTCGGAATTGGCGCGCGATGCGGCGGGCGGGGTCGCAGGACGGCAATTGATTGCGGCCAATGTCGACACCCTGTTCATCGTCACTTCGTGCAACGCCGATTTCAACCTGTCGCGGCTGGAGAGGTATCTGGCCCTTGCGGCCGAGGCGGGCTGCGAGTCCGTACTGCTGCTGACCAAGGCCGATCTGGCCGATGACCCGGACGGCTACCTGCGGCAGGCCTCTGGCCTGGCGCGCGGGTTGCCGGTGCTGGCCATCAATGCGCTGGACCCGGATGCAGGCGCGGCCCTGCGCCGATGGACCGGACCGGGGCGGACCGTCGCGCTGATGGGGTCCTCGGGTGTCGGCAAGACCACGCTGATGAACGGGCTGACCGGACGACAGGACGCCACAGAGGGCATTCGCGCCGCCGATGCCAAAGGCCGCCACACCACCACGAACCGGCTGATGGTGCCGGTGCTGGATGGCGGCTGGCTGATCGACACCCCCGGCATGCGCGAATTGCGCCTGCCCGATGTGGCCAGCGGTATTGCCGCCGTCTTTGCCGATATCGAAGACCTGGCCGCCACCTGCAAGTTCAACGATTGCGCGCATGGTCCGGAACCGGGCTGCGCCGTGCAGGCCGCCCTGTCTGCCGGCACGCTGGACCCGCGGCGGCTGGCCAATTGGATGAAACTGCGCGGCGAAGACCGCCACCGAACCGAAACGCAGGCCGAAGCCCGCGCCCAAAGCCGCAAGTTCGGCAAGATGATGAAAAAAGCGATCGCGCAAAAGGGCCGGAAAGACCGTTAGGCCCCGTTCGCCGCATCGCATCGGTCAGGGCGGCGGGTTGGCGGCCCATTCATATTGCGCGTCGGTTTCGACCGCGCAGGGGCGCACTGCGCGCAGCCGGGCCAGCGCCGCGGGCGGCTGTTCCCCGGCCTCGACCATCAGGCGAAGGACAGCCATGCCAGACCGGCCACAGCCGCCCATGCAATGCACCAGAACGCGCCCACCGCCTGCCAGCACCTGCAACACCTGC
>JBATAV010000474.1:0-3224 GCA_049662025.1 Paracoccaceae bacterium
GTCCGCGCCCGGTCAGGCCGCCGCCAAGCGCCGCGAATGACCGTTTGCAGCGCAAGGCATCATAGACGATGTCGCGCACCGCCGCCCGGTCGCCAGATCCGGCATAGCGCGACGCCCGGCCCCAGCCGGTCAGCACTTTTTCGGCAGGCTCTCCGCCCAGGATCCGGTCAAGCGCCGCAATCGCGGCAGCGGCACGGGCGGCGGGGGTCATCAGATCGCCCGGTAGTTGGGGCTTTCACGGGTGATCTGAACGTCATGCACATGGCTTTCCTTCAAGCCCGCGCCGGTGATGCGGACAAAGGTGCAGTTGTTGCGCATCTCTGCCACTGTCGCGCAGCCGGTATAGCCCATGGCGGCGCGCAATCCGCCGACCATCTGGTGGATCACTGCCTGCGCAGACCCCTTGTAGGGCACCTGCCCTTCGATCCCTTCGGGAACCAGTTTGTCGCTGGCGGCGTCTTTCTGGAAATAGCGGTCGGCCGACCCGCGCGCCATGGCGCCCAACGACCCCATACCGCGATATTCCTTGAAGGTGCGGCCCTGCCACAGGATCACCTCGCCGGGGGATTCATCGGTTCCGGCAATGGCGCTGCCAACCATGGCGCAGCTGGCGCCCGCCGCGATGGCCTTGGCGAAATCGCCGGAATACTTGATGCCACCATCGGCGATGATCGGCATGTCGCCCGCCGCCCGTGCGGCATCCATGATCGCGGTCAACTGCGGCACGCCGACGCCCGCCACGATGCGGGTGGTGCAGATGCTGCCCGGCCCGATCCCCACCTTGACCGCATCCGCCCCCGCGCCGATCAGCGCCCGTGTCGCCTCACCCGTGGCGACGTTGCCCGCCACCACCTGCACGGTGTTGGACAGCTTCTTGATCCGCTCTACCGCCCGCGCAACCCCTTCGGAATGGCCATGCGCGGTGTCGATCACCACCATGTCGACGCCGGCGTCGATCAGCGCCTGAGACCGCTCGAACCCCGCATCGCCCACGGTCGAGGCGGCGGCGACCCGCAACCGGCCCATCTCGTCCTTGCAGGCATTGGGGTTCAGCACCGATTTTTCGGTATCCTTCAGCGTCAGAAGACCGGTCAACTTGCCCTTGCCGTCGGTCACCAGCAGCTTTTCGATCCGCCGCACCTTCATCAGGCTGATCGCCTGATCGCGGTCGATCGGCTCTTTCAGTATGGCCAGATTGTCGGCGGTCATCATCACGCTGACCGGCGTCTTGTCGTCACTGGCAAAGCGCATGTCGCGGTTGGTGACGATGCCGACAACGCGGCCCTGCCCGTCAACCACCGGAAAGCCGGTGATGTTGTAGCGCTCCATCAACGCTTTGGCATCGGCCAGGGTCTGATCGGGGGTCAGGGTGATCGGCGCATAGACCACGCCGGACTCGAACCGCTTCACCCGCCGCACCTCACGCGCCTGGCCTTCGGTATCCAGATTGCGGTGGATCACACCGATGCCGCCCGCCTGCGCCATGGCAATCGCCATCCGTGCCTCGGTCACCGTATCCATGGCGCTCGACAGCAGGGGGATGTTCATGCGGATGGATTTGGTGACGAACGTCGCCGTATCGGCATCCGAAGGCAGCACCGAAGAGGCGGCCGGAACCAAGAGCACGTCATCAAAGGTAAGCGCCTCGCGAATCTCCATTGGGGTCTCCTTGGGAGGGTTCGTTTGACGGTTCCCCTTTTCACCTGTGCGCCGGATTGGCAAGCGACTTTCCCCCAACTTGGGCTTGAAAGCGCCCCGGCCCCATGCAGAGTGTGCCCGACGTGAGGAAAGGCCCGGACATGCAGGTTGCCATCATCGAGAACACCCGCGCCACCAACCACGGCCAGGTCGGTGTGGCGCTGCACGAGGCAGGCGCGCGGATCGACCTCTACAAGCCCTGGGCCGGCCAGCCACTGCCGGCTTCGGTCAATGCCGATGCGCTGGTGGTCTTTGGCGGCGAGCAAACGGCGCTTGATGACCATACGCATCCGTATCTTCCTGCCCTTGCGCAACTGATGGCCGATTTCACCGCGAGGGACCGGGCGGTTCTGGGCATCTGCCTTGGCTCTCAGGTGCTGGCGCGGGCCTTCGGCGGGCAGAATCTCCTGGGTGCGGCGCCCGAGTTCGGCTGGTGCGACGTGGCGTTGACCGAAGCGGGGCGCGAAGATCCGGTGCTGGGGGCGATGCCCGCCGAATTCCCGATCTATCAGTGGCATTCCGACACCTTCACCCTGCCCGAAACGGCGGTGCAACTGGCGCGCTCCACCGGGGCGGCGCAGCAGGGCTTTCGCATCGGCCGGGCAACCTATGGCACGCAGTTTCACTTCGAGGCCAACCGCGCCGTGGTGCGCGACTGGCTGCGAACCTTTCCCGAGGCCATCGCGAAGGCCAAGCCAGGCTGGGCAGAAGGCTTCGAGGATGAGGCCGCCAGCCGCGGTGCTGCCGCGGATGCACATGGTCTGGCCATCGCCCGCGCCTGGGTCGCCATGGTCTGACGCTCAGGCCTCGGCGGCGTTGGTCCTGGCGGCCAGCTTGCCGCCGGGCCACAGCTTCAGCACCTGCCACAACACCCAAGGCACAAACCCCAAGGCCACGATCAGCACCCCGATCCCGGTCCAGACGAAAAGCCCGTCCCGCGCCAGGAGCGCCGAGGCCAGTGCGACCAGCGGAAAGGTGAAGGCACCCCAAAGTGCCGAAAACCCCGAGGCCGCGATCCAGCTTCCCGCCGCCAGCAGGGCCAGCAGCATTGCCAGCCCCAGCCCGGCAAAGATCAGCGCCAACGTGTCCTGCCCGGTCAGCCCCGCCACGGTGGAAAACAGCGCCGCCGGGGCGATATGGATCGCCAGCAGGGGCCGCAGGGGCGCGGGCGGCACCCGGCTTGCCAGTTGCACCAGGCTGATGCCCCAGATCACCACCGCCACCGGCAGCATGGCCCAGAGAAGCCCCCGCGCCAACGCCTCATGGCCCAAAGGCACCGCAGCCAGCCCGCCGATGATGAAGCCGACAAAGGTCAGATGCCAGACCGGGTTCACCCCGCGCCCCTCGGTCGGCAATCCCGCCAGCGCCCGGATGACCGCCAGCGCCAAGGCCAGGTGCAGCGCCAGCCCGGCAAACAGCACGATCCGCGCCACCCCCGGCGCATAAGGCACCAGCACCGCCGCCAGCGCCAGCCCGCCGGAAGTCCCGGCAACAAGCCCGGCGCGGCCCGGCAGCACCTTCAGATC
>JBATAV010000475.1:0-4244 GCA_049662025.1 Paracoccaceae bacterium
TTTGCCGCTGGCAAATACCAACCTGGTGGTACAGCTGGGCCTGTTTTGCAGCTACCTGCCCTTCAAGGTGCTGCCGATCCATGCTGCGGTCGAGCGTCAAAACCTCGCCCTCTCCGAAGCCGCCGCCGACCTTTACGCCAGCCGCCTTGCCACCCTGCGCGCGATCGTGTTGCCGGTGGTCCGCCCGGCATCATTGCGAGCTGCATCCTGATCTTCGAGCCGCCGCTTGGTGCCCTTCTGGCGCCCGACCTGCTGGGTGGCGCCAAGAATTTCCGGATCGGCAGCCTGATTGACGTGCCGTTCAAGAGCAGCCAGCGTAACGGGCCCTTTGGCGCGGCGATCGCCAAGATCCTGATGTCGCTGGGCATGGCGGTCTTGCTGATCTACGCCTGCGGCCAGGTCAGACTGCCTGGAGCTCGCTGACCATTGCGGCCATCACTTCCACCACCGCGACGGCCGGTTCCGCGGCCGACAGGCCAGTTTTGCGCTGATCAACCTGCCCCTGAAGGGCCCGAAATCGTCATCGCCGTCTCGACGCTGATCTTCTTTTCGACCATCGGGCTGACCACCGACGATCTGACCATCCTGCTGGCCCATAGCACCTTCGGCCTCCGCTTCGCCGACCTGCCGCTTGCGGCGCGGCTGGAGGGAATCGAATACACCTGCGAACAGGCCGCCCGCGACCTTTGCACCACCCGCGCGGCAGCCTTCCGGCTGATCCTCTTGCCGCTGATGATGCCTGGCGTCATCTCGGGCTGGCTACCGGCCTTCATCATCACCAACTTCTTTAAGGGTGCAGGCAACGAGACCTTGCCCGCCGCCATCTTCGGGTCAGTCAAACAGGGTATCAAACCCACCATCATGGCGACTTTGACACTGATTCTGGTGGTCCCGTTTCTGGTCGCCATCCTCAGCCACCTGATCACCCGCAAGAAGCGCCGAACCCCGTAACAACGTGGAAAAGCTCACGAAAAATCTTCATCTTAGGCTTTTCTTCTCGTTTCGCCGGCCTGCGCGGAAGGTTAGCTGAAGATATGCCACTGGTTCGAATACTCGCCGCAAGAAAAGCTCGACAAATCCCAAGCCGAAACCGGAAGCACCCTCACCATCGACACCTACGATTCCAACGAATCCATGCTGACCACGCTGAAGGCGGGCAAGATCGGTCAATATGACATCGCGATCTCTGGCGATTGAATGGCGCGGATCATGTCGGGCGAAAGGCTGCTGGATATCTTCACCCCGGTGGACCTGTCCAACTTCGGCGATATCGTGCCGCAATGGCTGGACGTGCCGTTCGGCCCGGGTCGGCATTCGGCGATTCCCTGCCCGTGGGGCTTTACCTCGTTCAGCGTGAACCGCGATATCTGCAAGGGCGCCATCAACTCGCTGTCGATCATCTTCGACCCGCCCGAAGACCTGAAAGGCAGGATCAACATGCTCGACAGCCAGTGAGAGGTGCTGGTCCTGGGCTCGATCTACCTTGGCATCCCTCGATGCAGCCAGGACTGCAGCAGTTGAAGGCACTCTCGGACATGTTGGCAAACGCCAAGGAATACGAGGCCTCCTTCGGGTCCGACACCGCGAAAGACGTGCTGGTTTCGGGCAACGGGCGGCGGGGATGATCTGCAACGGCTTTTCCGCCGAGGGCGCGAATGTCGAATACGCCTATCCGAAGGAAGGCTTCACGTCTGGATGGATAGTGCGGCCTTGCTAAGGGATGCTCCCAACCGCCGCAACGCGCTGAAATTCGGGCCTTCCTGCTGGAGCCGGAAAACGCGGTCGCCTTCACCAACTATACCGCCTGTGCGTCCGGCGTGACCGGGGAAGAGCCGTTCCTGGATGATGCCATCAAGAACAGCCCCGAAAACAATCCGTCCGCAGATGCCCCCGCGGGCCAGTTCTTCACCGTCTGCGACGAAGAAACCCAAGCGCAGTACCATGCAATCTGGCCCAACCTGAAGAAATGACCACATGCCGGGCCGAGAAACCCACTTGCCCTGCCTTCATCTGTCCATGAGTATCCCGGGGGGGAGCGGTGGGCTGCCCCCCCGGCGGTAACACATGAAACTGGCACTCTGGCAGGGACTTTCCCCCGCATCCGACCTCGAAGCCGGCCTCAAGGCCGCTGAAACCGCTCTGGCCGCCGCCGCCGCCATGGGCGCTGCAGCCGTTGTGCTGCCGGAAATCTGGCTGCCCGGCTATAATCAGGACAGCATCCCCGAAAAGGCGCTGCCGCTGGACAGCCCGGCCATGCAACGGCTGGCCCGGGCCGCAAAGGCCACAGGTACGGCCCTGGCACTGGGCTATGCCGAACGAGACGGAAATGTGGTCTATAACTCTGCGGCCTGCTTCGGGCCGGACGGCACGCTCTTGGCCAACTACCGCAAGATCCAGCTTTATGGCCCGCGCGAAAAGGCGCTCTATCGTCCCGGCAACGCCCATGCGACCTTCGCGCTGGCGGGTGAAACCGCCGCCCTGCTGATCTGCTATGACGTGGAATTCGCCCCACATGTCAAGGCTTTGGCCGACCGTGGCGTTACCGTCGTCCTGGCTCCCACCGCCAACATGGCGCCCTTCACCCATGTCATTCGCCACACCGTTCCGGCCATGGCCGGCAACCACGGTGTCAGCATCGTCTATGCCAATTACTGCGGCACCGAGGGCGATCTGACTTACGTCGGTGGCAGCCTGATCGTCGGGCCGCATGGCGAGATCCTTGCCCAGGCGGGTGACACACCTGCCCTATTGATCGCCGATCTGCCGCCCCGCGACCCCGCCCGCCTTTCCACCCAATCTGCCGATCTTCGAGAGTTGAAATGACCCGCGACCCCCGCCACGACATCCTGTTCAACCCCCTCCAGATCGGCCCCAAGACCGCCAGGAACCGCTTCTACCAGGTGCCGCATTGCAACGGCGGCGGCTACCGCGACCCCTCGGCGGTGGTCGAGATGCGCCGCACCAAGGCCGAAGGCGGCTGGGGTGTGATCTTCACCGAACAGACCGAGATTCACCCGACCAGCGAGATCACCCCCTTCATCGAGCAGCACCTGTGGGATGACCGCGACATCCCCGCCCTGGCCCGCATGGCCGATGCGATGAAATCCCACGGTGCGCTGGCCGGTATCCAGCTGGCCTACAGCGGTATCAACGGCTCGAACTTCTACTCGCGCGAAGTGCCGCTGGCCGTGACCGGCGGCCCGATCCTGACCTTCACCTCCGACCCGGTGCAGGCCCGCACCATGGACCGCGAAGACATCCGCAACCTTCGCCGCTGGTTCCGCAACGCCTTTCGCCGCAGCCAACAGGCGGGCTTTGATCTGGTCTGCCTTTACGGCGCGCATGGTTTTGGCATCCTGCAACACTTCCTTTCCCGCGCCACCAATCACCGTACCGACGAGTATGGCGGGTCGTTGGAGAACCGTGGCCGCTTCTTGCGCGAAGTCGTTGAAGATGCACGGGAAGAGACGAAAGGCGAACTCGCCGTATCGTTGCGCATGTCACTGCACGAGACCGGAACTTTCGGCTTTTCCAACGCCGAATTGCGCGATTTCATCGAAATGCACGGCAACTTGCCCGATATCTGGGACCTTGCCCAAGGCACTTGGGAGGCCTGCTCCGGCACCTCGCGCTTCAAACCCGAAGGCGCGCAGGAAGATCTTGTGCGCGGCATCAAGGCGTTGACTGCGAAGCCCATCGTCGGCGTCGGCCGTTTCACCAGCCCCGATGCGATGGTGCACCAGATCAAATCCGGGATCCTGGACTTCATCGGCGCCGCCCGCCCCTCGATCGCCGATCCGTTCCTGCCGCTGAAGGTCGAAGAAGGCAGATACGAAGATATCCGCGAATGCATCGGCTGCAACATCTGCGTCTCTGGCGACATGACCGGCAGCATCAGCCGCTGCACCCAGAACACCGCCTTCATGGAGGAATGGCGCAAAGGCTGGCACCCCGACCGCGCCCGCCCCAAAGGCGCATCCGACTCCGTCCTGATTGTTGGCGCCGGGCCAACCGGGCTAGAGGCCGCTCTGCAGGCCGCAAGACGCGGCTACCGTGTGACTTTGGCTGAGGCCACCACCACCCTGGGCGGCCGTGTCACCCGCGAACGCGCCCTCCCCGGTCTGTCGGCCTGGGGTCGCGTGGCGGACTATCGCACCGGCCAGATGGCCGTCATGACCAACGTCGACATCTACCGCGACAGCCGCCTGACCCCCGAAGACCTGCTGAGCATGCAAACCGACCAC
>JBATAV010000476.1:0-6086 GCA_049662025.1 Paracoccaceae bacterium
GAAGGCCCGCCCGAGCAGGTGTTTGGCAACTCCAGATCAGACCGGCTGAAACAATTCCTGAAATCCGTCGATTGACGACGGAAACAACCAACCACGAACGGGGAGACTAACATGAAACTCAAGACACTTCTCACGGCCGGCATTGCCATGCTTGGACTGACCGCGGGTGCGGCCATGGCCGAACAGATCAAAGTCGGCATCGCCGCCGAACCCTATCCGCCGTTCATGTCGCTGGATGCTTCGGGCACTTGGGTCGGTTGGGAGATCGACATCGCCAACGCCATCTGTGCGGCGGAAAAGATGGATTGCGTGATCACGCCAGTGGCCTGGGACGGCATCATCCCGTCACTGACCGCCAAGCAGATCGACGCGATCGTGGCTTCGATGACAATCACCGAAGACCGTCTGAAGACCATTGATTTCTCGGACAAGTACTACAACACACCGTCTGTTGTGATCGCCGCCAAGACTTCGGAAGTCACCGCGACACCGGAGGGGCTGGCAGGCAAGATTCTCGGCGTGCAGGCTTCGACCATCCACCAGACCTACGCGCAGAAGCATTTCACCGGCGCGGCTGAAATCCGTGTCTATCAGACCCAGGACGAGGCGAACCAGGATCTGGCAGCCGGTCGCATCGACGCGGTCCAGGCCGACAGCATCGCAATGGCTGATTTCGTTGCATCCGAGGGCGGCGCCTGTTGCGAGATCAAGGGTGCAGTTGCCGACGATCCGGCTGTTCTGGGCCTTGGCGTGGGTGTGGGTATCCGCAAGGGTGACGATGCGCTGCGCGAGCAGTTCAATGCCGGGATCAAGGCCATTCGTGCGGACGGCACCTATGACGAGATCACCAAGAAATACTTCGCCATGGATATCTACGGCGGCTAAGCGCGCCTCGTGGAACATCTGATCGAACTTTTGTCGCTTTCCCCTCCCGGTTGGGGGGGGAACCTTTTGCGCGGGCTGGCGCATTCGCTGGAGATCGCACTGGGCGCCTATGGGGTGGGCCTGGTGATTGGGCTGGGCGGCGCCTATGGCAAGCTGTACGGTGGCCCGATCCTGCGCGACCTGCTGGCGGTCTATACGACCGTGGTGCGGGCGGTGCCCGAACTGGTGCTGATCCTACTTCTTTATTACGTCGGCACGGATCTGATCAACCAGATGGCCGGCAAGCTGGGCTTTGGCCCGATCGAGATCAGTGGCGTCGCCGCCGGGATCGGGGTTCTGGGCGTGGTACAGGGTGCCTATGCGACCGAAATCCTGCGCGGCGCTATCAAGGCCATTCCGATCGGACAGATCGAGGCGGCGCGTGCCTTCGGCATGCCACCCATGACGATGATGCGCAGGGTGACCATTCCGGCGATGATGGCCTTTGCCATTCCGGGGTTGGCGAACCTGTGGCTGATCGCCACCAAGGATACCGCCCTTCTGGCCGTGGTGAGCTTCGATGAACTGACGTATGTGACCCGGCAGGCTGCCGGCAGCACGCGGTCATACTTCACCTTCTTTCTGGCGGCGGGGCTCCTGTATCTGGTGGTCACGCTGGTGTCGGGCCGGGTGTTTGCGCGGATCGAGACCTGGGCACGCAAGGGCCAACCCTCGTTGCGGAAGGCCAAGGCATGATGGCTTTGCGCCAATGGCTTTTGCCGCACCGGATCGTGATGATCGCGCTGTTTGCGGCGCTGGTGCTGTGGTGTGCGCTGACGCTGCGCTGGGACTGGATTCCGAAGTATACGCCTTTGGCGATCGAGGGCATCTGGCGGACCTTGTGGCTGTTGGCGGTGACTTCGGTGCTGGGGTTTGCGCTGGCCGTTCCCCTGGGACTGGCGCAGGCGATCGGACCCTGGTATCTGGCCACCCCCGCCCGCGTCTTCTGCACCGTCATCCGCGGCACCCCGCTGTTGTTGCAGATCTGGCTGATCTATTACGGCCTTGGGTCGTTGTTCCCGGAATATCCCTGGATCAGGGACAGCAGTCTGTGGCCCTATCTGCGGCAGGCTTGGCCCTATGCGGTGCTGGCGCTGACGGTGTCTTATGCGGGCTATGAGGGCGAGGTGATGCGCGGCGCCTTTGCCGGGGTGGCCAAGGGCCAGCTTGAGGCGGCGGAGGCCTTCGGGATGCCGCGCTTCACCATGTTCCGCCGGATCTGGCTGCCACAGGCCATTCAAAGCGCGCTGCCGACGCTGGGCGGCGAGACGACCCTGCAGCTGAAGGCGACGCCGCTGGTGGCGACGATAGCAATTGTCGAGATTTATGCGGTTTCGTCGCGGGTGCGGCAGGATACCTTGATCGTCTATGAGCCGCTGTTGCTGCTGGCCATCGTCTATCTGGTGATCGCGGGCCTGCTGGCTCTTGCCTTTCGCAAGCTGGAGCAGCGGGTGCCGGTCAAGGGGCACGGCGGGTGACCGGCGCGGCCTGGCGGCGGATGTCGTCACGCCGGACGAGATCAAGAAGCGCTGGAGCGCGATCAATCCGGATGCGGCGGGATGGTCAGGCAACCCGGCCGACGTGACCATCGCTATGGCGATGGCCAGGGGCGCACGGGCATGCAGCCGATGGATCAGGTGGTGCGGCGCAAGCGGCTGATTCAGGTTCGGCTTTCGGTCCGGACCAACGCTTGTCGCACCATGAGGAGTCGATAATGGTGGAGGACCGGATCCTCGGCTCGATCCGTTCGGGCGGTTATCGGCGTCGACTGTCCGGTTCACCCCGACACGCTCATTGAACGACGAAACAGCAGCAGGCTGGCCGCAAAGAAGGTGATGCCCAGCCCGGCCATCAACGACAGTTCAACCCAGACCGCGCCCGGGCCCGCACCGCGGAACACCACCGCCTTGGCGAAGGCCAGGAAATGCCGCGACGGCAGCGCCATGGTCAGGCGTTGCACGATGTCGGGCTGGCTTTCGACAGCGCCCATGCCGCCCGACAACATGATGATCGGGATCACCACCATGATCACCAGCAGTGCAAATTGCGCCATGCTGCGGGCAACCGTGCCCAGAAACATCCCTATGGCGGCGGCGGCGGCGAGATAGATTGCCGTCCCCGCCAGCAAGAGCGGCACCGATCCTGCCACCGGCACCTGCAGCAGTTGTTGCACCACGATGAACAACGACAGCGTGAAAGCCGCCAGCACCACGACGACATTGGCCAGCACCTTGGACAGCGCAATCTCGAACGGCGTCAGGGGCATCACCATCAGATGCTCGATGGTGCCCTGCTCGCGCTCGCGCAGCATTGCCGCCCCGGTCAGCGCGATGGTCAGGAGCGATAGCTGGTTCAAGAGCGACGACATCGCCTTGAACCAGACCGGGTTGCCATTGGGGTTGAAGGCGCGGCGCAGTTCCAGCCGCAAGGCGGGTTCAGGCGCATCGGGGCTGCCCGACAGGAAAGCGCGGGTTTCCGAAGACAGGATATTGGCAATGTAATCGGTGCCAAGCTGGGCCTGCGACACGGCGGTGGCGTCGACCTCAAGCTGGGCGGCGGGCATCAGGCCGGCGATCACATCAGCCTCAAATCCGGGCGGGAAGCTGAGGACGAACATGATCTGCCCTGCGTCCATCGCGGGCTGCACCCGGTCGGGTGTGATGGCGATTGGCGGCTGGAACCAGGGCGGGCCAAGCGCATCGGTCAGCGCCCTGGTCAGCGCGGAATTGTCCTCGTCCAGAATGGCGATGGCGGCGTTGCGGACGGTATCTCCGGCACCGCTGGCCTCCAGCATGACGGCGACGACGAAGGACCAAAGGATCAGGATCACCATCACCGGATCGCCCAGCACGCTTTTCAGCTCTTTGCCCGCAAGCCAGAAGATGTTCGTCCATTTCCGCATCAGCTCACCGCTCCTGCTTGCGCAGCGCCAGCACCGCCAGCCCGGTCCGGACCGGGCCAAAGGCGGCCAGACGCAGCAGGTGGCCGGAAAGCTCGGTCAGGCCGAGGCCCTTGGTAAAGGTGCCGACACTGATGCCCATGTACCAGGTGGTGGGCCAAAAGGTGCCCATGACGCGCGCCGCCCCTTCCAGCGAGGAAACCGGCGTGATCATGCCGGAGAATTGCAGCGTCGGCATGACCGACAGGATTGCCGCCGCGAACACCGCCGTAACCTGCGTGGCGGTCATCATCGACACCAGAAGGCCGTAGCCTGTCGCCGCCACGGCATAGAGGAGCGCGCCCAGCACCAAGGCCGCCGGATCGCCCTTTAGCGGCACGCCCAGCACCGTCACCACCAACGCCGTCAGGATGATGAAGTTGAGGAGCGTGATGCCGATATAGACCAGTTGCTTGCCGATCAGGAATTCGGCGCGGCTGGTGGGGGTGACGTAGAAATTGGTGATCGTGCCGATTTCCTTTTCACGCGCCACGCTGACCGCCATCAGGATCGCCGGAAACAACAGCAGCAGAAGCGGCGGGATCGACGGGCCGATCGCGGGCAGGCTTTCCATCGCGGGGTTATACTGAAAGCGTGGGATCAGTTGTGCGGGCGGGGCCGCATCGGGGCTGTGCGGTGTTGCCAGTGGGGTCAGCGCCAGTGCCGATTGGCCTGCCTTGGCCAGCACATCGGCATGCGCGCTTTTGACATAGCTTTCCACCGTGCCGGCGCGGTTGGTGTCGGATCCGTCGATCAGCCCGGCGATTTCGGCGGTCTCACCGCGGCGCACCGACTTGCCGAACCCCGGCGGGATCTGCAGCGCCAACGCCAGCTCGCCACTTTCCATCCGGCGTTGCAGCGCGTCGGGGTCAGTGATCGGCGGGCGTTCGGAGAACCAGGCCGAGTCTTCGAACCCCGAGAGGTAAGCGCGGCTTTCCGGGCTTTGGTCCAGGTCGAACACCGCGAAGGGAATGTTGCGCACCTCTTGCGAGATGCCGAAGGACATGATCAGCAAAAGCAGCGCCGAGCCGACAAAGGAAAACACCAGCCGCACCGGATCACGGCGCACCTGCAACGCTTCGCGTGTGGTGAAGGCCAGAAGTCGGTCAAGGCTGAAACCGGGTGCCGAGCCGGTATGGTCCTGCGCGGCGCCGATGGTCAACAGTCCCTCGTCCGCCGGAGCCTCGGGTGGTTCTGCGTCGATCATGTAGGCAATGAAGGCGTCTTCCAGCGTCTTCACCCCGCGCGCCGCGATCAGCGCCTTGGGCGCATCCGACACCAGCACCTGGCCCGCATGCATCAGCGAGATGCGGTCGCAGCGCATGCCTTCATCCATGAAATGCGTCGAGATGAAGATGGTCACCCCGTCACGGCGCGCCAGTTCCAGCAGCATGACCCAGAAGGCATCGCGGGCCTGCGGATCGACGCCGGAGGTCGGCTCGTCCAGGATCAGGATGTCGGGCGCGTGGATCACCGCAACCGCCAGCGACAGGCGTTGCCGCACGCCCAAGGGCAGCGACGCGGCACCTTGGTCGAGATAGGGGTCCAGCCCGAAGCGCGGGACAAGTTCGGCCATCCGTCTGGCGGTCAGATCGCCCCCAAGGTGGAACAGCCGGGCGTGCAACAGAAGGTTTTCGCGCACCGTCAATTCGCCGTAAAGCGAGAAGGATTGCGACATGAAGCCGACCCGTCGCCGCGCATCGAGGTTTTGCGCATCGACCGGCTGGCCGAAGATCCAGGCCTCGCCTTCGGTGGCGGGGGTAAGGCCGGTCAGCATCTTCATCGTCGTGGTCTTGCCGCAGCCGTTGGAGCCGAGAAAGCCGAAGATCTCGCCGCGCTGGATCTCGAAGCTGACGGAATCCACGGCTGTGAAATCGCCGAAGCGCTTGGTCAGGTTTCGGGCGCGGATGGCGGGCGGGCCCGGTTCGACATTGGCGGCGGGGGCGGGGTAGGGGGCGGCTGTCTGAGCTGCATCGCCGCCCAAGAGCGCCACATAGGCGGCTTCGACGGTTCCGGTTGCGGTCCGCGCCATCAGATCGGCTGGGCTGCCTTCGGCCAGAATCTGCCCGGCATTCATCGCCACCAGATGGCCAAAGCGCGCCGCTTCTTCCATATAGGCGGTGGAAACCAGCACGCTCATCTGCGGGCGGTCGGCGCGGATGGTGTCGATCAGATCCCAGAACTGGCGGCGCGACAGCGGGTCGACCCCGGTCGTCGGCTCGTC
>JBATAV010000477.1:0-2623 GCA_049662025.1 Paracoccaceae bacterium
GCCACAAGATCGCCGCACGCGCGATTGCCAAGGGCGAAAATGTGATGCGCTATGGCCAGATCATTGGCCAGGCCACGGCGGATATTCCCGCTTTTGCCCATGTCCACAGCCACAATCTCGGGATGGGGCCGCACAGCGACGACTACGCCATCGGCCGCGATTGTCGCCCCCTGCCGCCGCTGGAACCGATGAGCTTTCAGGGTTACCACCGCGCTGACGGCACGGTGGGCACACGCAATTACCTGGGCATCCTCACCTCGGTGAACTGCTCGGGTTCCGTCGCGCGGTTCATTGCGGAGGCCGCCGAGAAAGACCAGGTTCTGGCCGCCATTCCCGGCATCGACGGCATCGTGCCGATCGTGCATCAGACCGGCTGCGGCATGTCGGGCACCAACGAAGGCTACGCCACCCTGATGCGCACGCTGAAAGGTTATGCGCGCAACCCCAACTTCGGCGGCATCCTGCTGGTCGGCCTGGGCTGCGAGGTGATGCAGGTGCCCGATCTGGTGGGCCAGGGTCGCCTGCGCCCGGACGGCAATTTCCGCTACATGACCATTCAGGGCGAGGGCGGCACCCGCGCCACCATAGACCGCGCCTTGGGCGTCTTGCGCGAAATGGCGCAGGTCGCCGGCAAGACCACACGCGCCCCTGCCCCGGTGTCGAAGCTGATGGTCGGCCTGCAATGCGGCGGCTCGGACGGCTATTCCGGCATCACCGCCAACCCCGCGTTGGGTCATGCCTCGGATCTGCTGGTGGCGATGGGCGGCACCACGATCCTGTCGGAAACGCCCGAGATCTACGGCGCCGAACACCTGCTGACCCGCCGCGCCGTCAGCCGCGAGGTGGGCGAAAAACTGATCGAGCGCATCCGCTGGTGGGAAGACTATACCGCCCGCAACGAAGGCGAGATGGACAACAACCCCAGCCCCGGCAACAAGCGCGGCGGGCTGACGACCATCCTGGAAAAGTCGCTGGGCGCGGTGGCCAAGGGCGGTACCGCCCCGCTGTCAGGCGTCTACAAATTTGCCGAACCGATCACCTCCCCCGGCTTCAGCTATATGGACAGCCCCGGATATGATCCCTGTTCGGTCACCGGCCAGATTGCCAGCGGAGCGACGCTGATCGTCTTCACTACCGGGCGCGGCTCGGTGTCGGGCTACAAGCCCAGCCCCTGCATCAAGCTGGCGACCAATTCCGAAATGTATGCCCGGATGAAAGAGGATATGGACATCAACTGCGGCGATATCCTTGATGGCACCAGCATCGAGGCCAAGGGCCGGGAAATCCTTGAAAAGATCGTCGCCACCGCCAGTGGCGAACAGACCCTTTCAGAGCAACTGGGCTTTGGCGGTGCGGAATTCGTGCCCTGGCAGATCGGGGCGGTGATGTGACCGAAGAGCATTATCCGCCAAGGCTGATCGCCATGCTGGAGTCGATCTGGGGCACCGGCTTTCTGTCGCCCGGCGGCGCGGCAGAAGTGGCCCGCGTGCTGGAAGGCCATGATCTGCGGGGCAAATCGGTGCTGGATATCGGCTGCGGCGCGGGCGGCATCGACCTCGCGCTGGCCGCCAATCATGGCGCGGCCTATGTCACCGGAATCGACGTCGAAGACAGCGTGATCGCCCATGCCCGCGCGCTGGTGGCGGCCGAAGGGCTTTCGGCGCGGATCGGTCTGGTCAAGGTCGCCCCCGGCCCATTGCCGTTTCCGCCCGCCACTTTCGACGTGGTATTTTCCAAGGATTCCGTCATCCACATCCCCGACAAACCGGCCCTGATGGCCGAGGTGGCCCGGGTGCTGAAACCGGGGGGGTGGTTCCTTGCCTCGGACTGGTTGATCGGGACGGAAGCGGTTTCAGAGCAGATGGCCGCCTATATCGCCGCCGAGGGGCTGGATTTCGGCATGGCCACCCCCGCCCGCTATCGCGCCGCGATGCAAGGTGCCGGCTTCACCGACATCCGCATCACCTCGCGCAACGCATGGTATCGGCAAGAGGCGCGGGCCGAGGTGGCGCGGATGAAGGGCGATTTGGGCACAAGGGCCGCAGCCGTGGTCGGCCCGGATTTCGTCGCCCATAACATCGAAATATGGGAGCGGATGATCCCCGTGCTGGACACGGGAGAGCATTGCCCCACCCATCTGGCGGCGCGCAAACCATGATCCCCCCCTATGGCTGGCCCGACCCCGACCGCGACTTTGCCAACGGCGCCTTCATCGCCGAGGCCGACAGCTACCCCCCCGCCTGGGCCGCCGTGGCAGCGGCCTTCCGCATCAACGCGGGCGACCGGGCGCTGTTGAACCTGCCCTACGGCCCGCAAGACCGGCATCGGTTCGATCTGTTCCTGCCGACACGACCGCCCGCGGGGGTGATCGTCTTTGTGCATGGCGGCTACTGGATGGCCTTTGGCCGGGAAAGCTGGTCGCATCTGGCGGCGGGGCCGCTGGCCTGGGGCTGGGCGGTGGCGATGCCGTCCTATACCCTGGCACCTGCCGCGCGAATATCGGCGATGACAGCCGAGATTACCGCCGCCTGCCGTGCCGTGGCGGCCGAGGTGCCGGGGCCGATGGTGGTGACGGGGCATTCGGCCGGCGGCCATCTGGCGGCGCGGATGGGTTGCGTGGGCG
>JBATAV010000478.1:0-3879 GCA_049662025.1 Paracoccaceae bacterium
GCTGGGGGCTGATCCCGCGACCCTGCTGTCCGCAGCGCTGCCGCTGCCGGAAGCAGTGTCGGAGCTTGGCTTCGCCGGGGTATTGTCGGGCACCCGCCCGCGGCTGGTTCCGGCCAAAACTGTGCCGCTTCTGGTGCCCGCTGACGCCGAGATGGTGATCGAAGGCTGGGTGCACCCGACCGAGACCGCGCCCGAAGGGCCCTTCGGCGACCACACCGGCTACTACAACCGGGCCGAGCCCTTTCCGGTAATGCAGGTCAGCGCCCTGACCAGCCGCGAAAACCCGATTTACCTGTCCACCTACACCGGCCGCCCCCCGGATGAACCCGCCATCATCGGTGAGGTGTTCAACCGGCTTGCGCTGCCGGTGATCCGCGCGCAGATCCCCGAGATCCGCGACCTCTGGCTGCCGCCAGCCGCCTGTTCCTACCGCATGGCGGTGATCGCGATCGACAAACGCTATCCCGGTCAGGCGCGGCGGGTGATGATGGCGCTGTGGGGGATGCTGCCGCAGTTCAGCTATACCAAGATGATCATCGTGGTCGACGATGACATCGACCCGCGCAACTGGGATGATATTGCCTGGGCCCTGGCCACGCGGATGGACCCCGGCCGCGACGTGATGACCCTGGAAAGGACCCCGATGGACTATCTGGATTTTGCCTCGCCCGAGGCCGGGATGGCCGGCAAGATCGGCATCGACGCCACCAACAAGATCGGCACCGAGACCACGCGCGATTGGGGCGAGGTGATGCAGACTGCGCCAGCGGATGCCGTCTTTGCCGCTGCTCTTCTGGCCCGCCGAGGGCTGGCATGAACCGCGTAATTCTGGGTGTTTCGGGTGCATCCGGGGCCGCGCTGGCCCTTGCCATCGCGCACCATCTGAACGCCCTTGGAGTTGCGATGGATCTGGTGGTGTCCTCTGCTGCCGAACGAACCTTGCGGGACGAATGCGGCGCGGGCGCTATGGAAGAACTGACACATCTGGCCACTTGCGTGCATCCGCTGGCCAATATCGGCGCAAGCATCGCCTCCGGCTCCTGTCCGGTGGCGGGCATGATCGTGGCGCCCTGTTCGATGCGCAGCCTTGCCGCCATTGCGCATGGCCTGGACGACAACCTGCTGACACGGGCCGCCAGCGTCCAGTTGAAGGAACGCCGCCCTTTGGTGCTGTTGGCGCGCGAGGCACCGCTGACGCTGGCGCATCTGCGCAACATGACCGCCGTCACCGAAATGGGCGCGATTGTCTTGCCGCCGGTTCCAGCATTCTATCTGAAACCCAACAGTCTGGCGGAGGCGGTGGACCAGATCGCCGCGCGCGCCGTCGACCTTTTGCATATCGCGCCGTCCGGGGCAAAGGCGTGGACGGGTACGGATCTTTCTTGATCAACCGCCGGCGGCGGATCACGCATGCGCTTCCCGACCGGCAATGCCTCAAGAAGCCTGATGAATGCTTGCTTAGCAGCCTCCGGCCGGGACTTCTGTCGCAGTCTGGCCGACGGGGCGGCTGGCAGAAATCGGAAAGAGTCCGGAATGGACGAGTTTGATCTGGTGGTTGCCGCACATCGCTGCGTCAGGCGGTCGAGGAGTATCACAGGGAGGCCGAGGGCTACACCTCGCTTAAGGTGTTCATGAGCTATGACGATCTGGTGCTGAACGATCGCGAATTGCTGGTGGTGTTTGATGCCGCGGGTGAATGCGGCGCCGGTCATGGTGCATTGCGAGGTCTTCGACGCCATCCGTTTCATGACCGAAAAGCTGGAAAAGGCGGGCAAGCTGGCGCCTTATTACCATGCCGTCTCACAACCCCAGTCGGTCGAGCGTGAAGCGGCGCATCGCGCGATCATCCGTTCGGAACTGACCGGCGTGCCGATCATGATCGTCCATGTCTCGGGGCGCGAGGCGATGGAGCAGATCCGTTGGGCGCAGTCGCATGGCCTGAAGATCATGGGCGAGTCCTGCACCCGGTACATCTCGCTGACCGCCGAGGACCTCAAGGGCCTGAACATGGACGAGACGGGCGGCAAATACGTCTGCCCCCCGCCGCATGACCGCGCCAGCTGGGACGCAATCTGGAACGGCATCCAGACCGGCGCGTTCCAGACCTTTTCATCGGATCACTGCCCGTTCTATTTCGAGGGCGAGTTGGGCAAGAAGAACCCCAAGGCGCGCACCGCCTTTCGCCGGGTGCCGAACGGCATTCCGGAGGTCGAGGTCCGAATGCCGATCCCGTGGTCAGAAGGGGTGGCCAAGGGCCGCATCACGGCCAACAGTTCATCGCCCTGACCTCGACCAACCGCGCGCGCATCTACGGGCTGACGGCCAGTTTGCCTGCGCCTCAATTCCCGACGACCTGCCAGGGCCGTGCCAGCGTTTCGGCGCCGATATTCCGGCCGATCAGCGCGATCATGCGCTATTCGGGGGCGGGGCCGGCAGCGACGGGCTTGGTGATGACGATCTCATCCGCCACCTTGGCCTGCGCCTGCGCCTGCGCCATAGGCCCGGCCGCCAACTGCTGCGTGCCGTGCAACGCATCGACCAGCACCAGAATACGCGTTACCGCCAGTCGCCGGGCCAGCACCGGGTCAGCAACCAGTGCTGCGGCAATGGCGCCGGGGTCGGCCAACCCGACAGTCGCCGCTCAACCTGTCCACCGGACATCAGCGCCGAGAACCCCATCAAGTTCAGTGGCAGGAACAGCAAACAGCGCGTTCAGTGTCAGGAAAGCCTGGATCATCACGCATCTCCCTTCAAAGAGCCGCCCACCAATGTAATCCCTTCGGATTCCCTGAACGGAGCCGAACGGATTTCATTGGAGGGCGGAATGTGCCGGCTGTGCAATCTTGCGTTCTCGATCGGGCGGACCTGAATTCCGGGTTCCGAACTTCAAGCGACAGCCATGTAAGGAGCATCAACATGGGAACAAGGGCCTTTGTCTTCGGGGGCATCCTCATTGCGGCAGCGGTCAGTGCCGCCTCCGTTCAGGCGCAGGAATTCCAGCTCAACTGGGGGCATTATCTGCCGAACGGTCCCTTCGCCGAAGTGGAGCAGGGTTTCGCCGATGCCGTCGAGGAACGCACCGATGGGCGGGTCAAGATCAATATCGTCTTCGCGGGCGGTCTGGGTGCGGGCAACGAGTTGCTGACCCTTACCAGCCGCGGCGCCATCGACATGGGGGCCATCGTTCCCGGATATTTTGCCGACCAATTGCTGTTTGCAAAGGCGCTGCAGGTTCCGTTCATCTTCGATTCACCCGAGGAAGCAATTAAGGTTGCGAATTATTCGTTCAAGGAAATCCCAGCCTTCGCCGAGGAACTCAAGGCGCTTAACGTGCGGCGGCTGTTCCACCAGCCGCTTGGTTCGTATTACACGGTCGGGCCATCGGACGACTGCAAGACGCTTGAAGGGTTGAAGGGCAAGAAGATCCGCACCTTCGGCTCGGACATTCCCAAGATGATTGCCGCCGTCGGTGCGGTGCCTGTCTCGATCGGGCCGGGCGACCAGTACGAGGCCCTTGAACGCGGAACGCTGGATTATGGATATGTGAACCTCGGTCATATCGAGGCCTACCGGCTGGTGGAACCCGGTCCCTACATGTGCGGAGCGTCGCTGGCGATGGTCGGGCACATGATAGTCATCAACGAGGATGTCTGGCAGAGCATGCCTGAAGACATCCAGGCCATCATCGAGGAAGAGGCGGTGAAGTCGCAGGATCGTTATGTCGAATGGGTGATTGCCAACGAAGCCGGAGCCGCCGAGCGGTTGACGGCGGCCGGCGGCACGATCATCCCGATCGGCGACGACTATGTGGCGGCCTGGAAGGCGGCAACGCCGGATCTGCTGCAACAATGGATTGAGGAACTGGACAGCCGCGGCAAG
>JBATAV010000479.1:0-10391 GCA_049662025.1 Paracoccaceae bacterium
GCGCTGAACGGCATGGCTCCCGAGTTGCGCGCAGCCTGACTTTCGCGTGCTGCGGCAAGCAGCGGCGGAACGCGCGATTGCAGCGGTGCCTGCGCCCGCCCGCTTGCCCCTTGCGTTGGCTGGGCCGGGCTGTGCTGCGTCCGGAAGCGGGTAACCATCGCCTGCAATCCGGCTGCACGTCGGGCCATGGCTTGCCCGGCCGTTTCACCCTCTGCGGCCATGGCGGCGTTTTGCTGGGTCACCGTATCCAGTTGCATCATGCCAGTGTTGATCTCGCCAAGACCGCAGGACTGCTCACCCGATGCGGAGGCTATGCCCGAGACCAGGTCGGCGATTTCCTGCACCCGCGCGATGATGCGGGTCAGAGTCTCGCCGGTCTCGTCCACCCGGGCCACGCCGATCTCGACCTGCTGGCCGGACCTGGCGATCAGGGTCTTGATCTCCTTGGCGGCCGAAGACGACCGTTGGGCAAGTGCGCGCACTTCGGACGCGACCACAGCAAAGCCCTTGCCGGCGTCACCGGCCCGGGCCGCCTCAACCCCAGCGTTCAGCGCCAGAAGATTGGTCTGGAAAGCGATATCGTCAATCACTCCGATGATCTGCGAAATCTGACGGGCAGAAGTCTCGATCTCGGACATCGCGGTGACGGCAGATCGCACGATTTTGGCGCTCAGGTCGGCCTCGCCTCGGGCGGCAGTGACGATGGTTTCCACATTGCGCGCCGATTCTGCCGCGCTGCGAACGCTATGGGTCAACTCGTCCAGCGCAGCGGCGGTTTCCTCCAGCGTTGCGGCCTGGGTTTCGGTTCGGCGCGAAAGGTCGGTCGCTGATGTGACAAGGTGGTTCGCGCCTTCGTGGATGCTTTCGGCCGAAGCGACAACATCGGAGATCGCCTCGCACATTTGCCCAATTGCAAGGTTGAAGTCCTGGCGCAGGGTTTCCAACTCTGCCGGGAAGGGGGGGGCGATCCGGCGGGTGAGGTCGCCTGCCGAAAGCTCCTGCAACGCCGTTCTCAGGACGTCGACGGCCTCATCGCGGGCAGCCTGCGCCGTGGCCTGTCGCACCTCGGCCGCTTTTCCCTCGGTCAGAGTGATCCGCATGCCGTCCAGCACCCGCGCCATTTCGCCGACTTCGTCGCGACGCTCGATTCCAGAGACGGGTTCATCCAGCGTCCCGGCACCGATCCTGCCCAGCGCTCTGGACAGGTGGCCAAGCGGGCCCGTGATCGAGCGGGCCAGCATCATGCCGATGATCGTCGTCAACGCCAGCCCGACCGCCCCGAGCATCAGCATGCTGCGAAGGAACGCATGCGGTTTCACCAGCACATCCGCAGCCTCTCTTTCGACCGAGAGCGTCCAGCCAAGGCCATGCGAATCGATCGGTCGGGCGATCGCGATGCCGACCTCGCCTGATTGCAGCAGGGTGTCTTGCACCAGCTCGCCGCATGGATGCGCCGTCGGATCCAGGTGGGCAAGCGGCGTCGCCTTCGCGTTCGCCTTCAGCCCGGACCGGGTGGAATCGCTGCGTGCAAGCCCATCGGGCCCGATCAGATAGGCATCGGTTCCCACGCCGGTGTCATTTGCCTGAGCGAGGGACGCTTCCAGCCGGTCGGCGGGTACCTGCAACGCCAGAACGCCCGCCAGGTTTCCATAGGCATCCTGGATCGGGGTTGCCACGAACATCGCCAGTTTCCCGTTCGAGGGTGCATAGGCGGAAAAGTCGGAAAACACCGTCGTGCCTGCGGTCTTGTCTCTGGCAGCAGCGAAAGCCAGGCCCAGTCCCGTCAGCGCATAGGGGCCGGTCACCAGATTCGTAGCAAAATCCGCCTCTTTCGCGTAGGTGTAAAGGATATCTCCCTCAACCGAGATCAGGAAGACGTCGTAGAGACCGGCGTCCTGGACCAGAGTCCCAAAATACTTTTGCAGCGTCATGTGGCGGAAGTGATAGCCGCCCGTTTCTTCCGGTTTCTCAAGCCGCTGGCGCTGCCCGGCCGGATAGGGGTTGCGGGTGACATAGATGTCGCGCAGCACTGCCAGCGGATCAGGCCCCAACTCCTGCACCGAGGATCGCAACTGCCCGATCGATTTCGCCACTGTCGGGTTTGCCACGATCGAAAGCGTGCCCGACTCGGTCTCCCTGAACCAGCGGTCCACCGACGCCTGCATGCCTTTCGACGTGCGCTCCAGGCTTTCGGTTGCATCATCCATCGCCATGGTCCGGACCTCGACATAGGCCATGATCATGGTGATGGCGGCGATGATCAGGCTGAAACCGATGACGGCGGCCGGAATCTTGAGGCGGATCGGTAGGGCAAGGCTCGGCATCGGAAGCGGTCCTGCGTTGCGGTTCAGATGACGGACAGGAAGGCTGCGCCGGCCCGTCTGGTGGCCGTGCGACGGATGGCGCACGGCTTTGCAGTTTCGACCCGGCAGCCTTCCGGTTGGTTAACAGGCGAGTCGGTGTCTGGAATTTTCCCGGAATCGCCGTGCTTCATTGGGTGATCCAAGGTGTCAGAACACCTCTGTGTGCCCCGCGACTCCCGTGCCGGTCCTATCGAGGCCGGTCAGAGCGCTGCGCATTTCGGCCAGAAGCAATCCCTTGCCCAGGTCTTGTGCCGAACGGTCGGCGCGGCTGTCCCCAGCGGCATGGGCCAAAGCCTCGGTCCAGAGTGCAAGGTCATGCAGCCGCTGATCCAGAAGGTCGATCGCCTGAAGATCGGCCAGCGGGCCAGAGGTGACCCGAGCGCCCGACGTGTCGATCAGGGCGTGAACGGCATCTTCCAGCTGCACGACGACGCCCCGGCAGCGCCGGATTTCGGCCGCCGTGCGGCGCAAGAGTTCGTTCATGTCTGGGGGCTCCCTGCTCACAGCGGGCCGACCACGCGTTCGATGCTGGCCTTGATCGTGGCCGTCGTGAACGGCTTTCGGATCAGGTTGTTCAGGCCAAGCTGCTGGCCACGTTGTAGGATTTCCGGCGTTGGCGTTCCGGTGATCAGGATGAAACCAATTCTCTGGGTGGTGCGGTTGTTGCGCAGTGCGCCCAGAAGGTCGAGGCCGGTGAGGCCGGGCATGTTCATGTCCGAGATCACCAGGTGCACCGGGTTTGATGCCAGCTTTCCCAGCGCGGTCTTGCTGTCGGCCTCGGTCCCAAAATGCTTGATACCGATCTCTTCGAGAGATTGCGAGATCAGTGCCCGGCTGACCGACATGTCGTCGACCACCATCACGCGCAACGATTCCTTGAGGCTCATGGGGCGTCCTTTCCTTGTCTTGTCATGCCGGCCCGGCGCCGGACTTGCGGTAAGCGGTCACGCCAACCGAAGTGAAGTCGGTCTCGGCGGGGCCGCTGAGCCGTTCGGAATGACCGATGAACAGCAGCCCGCCCGGGGCCAGCAGGCTGGCAAAGCGCTGCCAGAGGCGGCCCTGGGTCGGTTTGTCGAAATAGATCGCGACGTTGCGACAGAAGATCACGTCGAAGGGTCCGCGCAGCGGCCAGTCCTGCATCAGGTTCAACTCGGCAAAACGCACCATCTGGCTGACCCTCGGCAGGATATGGACCCCGCCGCTGTCGGTTGGCCCGATGGCCTGCGGCTTCATGCGGTCGGGGATCGGTCGTGCCTCTTCGGCGCTGTAGCGTGCTTCGCGCGCGCGGGCGAGGATCACCGGATCAACATCGGTTGCAAGAATGCGGATGTTCAGTTGCCCTGCCTCGGGCAGCGTGTCGAGGACTGTCATGGCCATGGAATAAGGTTCCATGCCTGCTGAACATCCGGCCGACCAGATCCGCATCCGCTGACCCGCCTTCAGTGCCGCCAACCGCGGCTTCACGGCAAGATTGCCAAGCAGTTCGAAGTGATGCCCTTCGCGAAAGAAATGAGTGACATTCGTGGTCAGGGCCGAAACCACCAGGTCACGTTCGCTTGCGCCCTCAGGAGTATCGATCAAGCGACAGTAGCTGGCGAAATCGGGCAGGCAAAGCAGGCGCACCCGCTTGACCAACCGCGAGTAGACCAGTTCCTTTTTCGACGATTGCAGGTTCAACCCGAATTCGCGGTAGGCAAAAGCAGCGATCAACGCGAAATCACTGTCGGTGAAGGGCAATTCACCCGGGGGGCCGGCAAGCGGCGTCCGATTGGCAAGGGCGGTCTCTGCTGCCATCATGCGACCTGCCGCGTCCGGGACTGGATCACGGCAGCCAGGTCGATGACGCGGGTCATGCCGTCTTCGATCGGGATCACGCCGGTAATGCTCTGCTTGGTGGATTCCGAGCGGATGTCCGGCGTGTCTTGAATGCTGTCGCGGCTGACCGAGAGTATTTCCGAAACCGCCTCGACCAGAAGACCAACCGTCTGGTTCTCGATCATGGCCACAACGACGACATTTCTAGGGCTTTCAGCCGTCGGCCCAAGGCCGAAGCGGGCCGAAAGATCGTAGATCGGAATGACCGATCCGCGCAGGTTCATGACACCCAAGACCTCCTTGGGGGCATGCGGCAGCGGCGTCACCGCCGTCCATCGGCGAATCTCGCGCACATGGGTGATGTCGAGCGAGAAACTCTGCCCGCCGGCCTGAAACGTGACGAATTCGGCATCCGAGGTCGAGCGGTTTTCAGAGGCTTGCATGGGCTGCTCCTGTGGCTTGGGCGGCTGTGGTGGCGCCGCGCGCAGCGGCCGCGATGCGGTTCGAGGTAAGGGCGTCGGCATCCAGGATCAGGGCGATCTGCCCGTCACCCAGAACGGTGGCGGCCGAGACGCCGGGAATGTTGCCGTAGTTCGATTCCAGCCCCTTGATGACGACCTGGCGCTGATCATGCACGGCATCGACAACCAGCGCGCATTGCGACTGGTTCTCGGTCTCGACCAGCAGCAGCAGCGGCGGCTGGTTCGGATCACGCTCGGGGAAGCCGAGGTTGGTGGCAACGTCGATCATCGGGATGAAACGGCCGCGGATCGACAACAGGCTTTCGTTGGTGCCCAACTGGTGCAGGTCTTCCGGCCCGGGCCGGATTGTCTCGATCACCGAGGTGATCGGCACCACCATGGTCTGCCCTGCGACCGAGATCACCAATCCATCCATCACGGCAAGGGTCAAAGGCAGCGAGATGGTGAATTCGGTCCCTTCGCCCGGAGTGGAGGTGATCGACACCCGCCCCCCCAGCGCGGTGACGGCGTTCTTCACCACGTCCAGCCCGACACCGCGGCCCGACAGGTTCGACACCGTATCGGCCGTGGAAAAACCAGGCATGAACAAGAGGTTGTCGATCTCGCCATCGCTGAGTTCGGCTTCGGCCGGAATCAACCCCTTGGACACGGCCTTTTCAAGAATCCTGGTACGATTCAGTCCGGCCCCGTCGTCGCGCACGGTGATCATCACGCTGCCAGAGCGATGCGCGGCCGTGAGCCGGATCGTGCCTTCGGGGTCCTTTCCGGCAGCAAGCCGCTTGTCCTGCCCCTCAAGCCCGTGGTCCACCGCGTTGCGGATCATGTGGGTCAAGGGATCGGCCAGACGTTCGATCACGGTCTTGTCGACCTCGGTCGCCTCGCCGATCGTGACCAGTCGCGCCTGTTTGCCGGTGGCTTCGGCGGCCTCGCGGACGATGCGCGACATGCGCTGGAACAGCGGTTTTACCGGCTGGGCACGGATCGCCATCACCGCTTCCTGGATGTCGCGGGCCAGCAGGCGGTAATCTTCGACATGGGTGATCACCTCGGCATCGGCGGGCAGGGTCAGATCGAGGATGCTCTGCTCGATCATCGCCTGATTGATGATCAATTCGCCCACGGCGTTGATCAGACGATCCACCCGCTCCAGGTCCACCCGGAGTGTGGGTTTCGGTCCACCGACCGAGCCATCTTCGTCGACCGCTTTCGCTTCGCGTTTCGGGCGTGGTTCAACGCTGCGTGCAGGGGACAGTTGCGGATCTGCGGCTGCCTTTTGCGCGCCGGTGGTGGTTTCCGTTTCCGGAAACGTCAAAACGGGCGAGTCGCCGGGGCCAGCCGGGGTCTCGACCGGGCCGAAAAGCGCATCGAGTACGACCGGACTGGTCGTATCCTGCGGCGGGGTCTCGGGGAGGATTTCCAGGTCGCAAAGGCCCTCGACGAATTCGAACAACTCATGAAGCACGGTTTCCGGCTCTGCCGTGGTCAGCCGAATGGTCCAGCGCAAATAACTGTTCCTCGGGTCGAACTCCGCCCAGCCGGGCAGTGCGGAGGTGTCCAGCGTCACCTCCATCTCGCCCAGATCGGCCAGGGCAGAAAGGATCAGCGCCGGATCGTGGCCATTGGCGTAAAGCTGCGGCAGGGGGTGAAGCCGGATCACATATCCTGGCGCGGTGGCATTCCCGACAGCAAGGTCGCTGCCGAAATCCATCGGCAGCGCCGAAAAGCCGAAACAGGGGTCCTCATCGCCGGTCGGCTCGGGCGGGGCCGGTTCGCCCAGCACGGCGTCCAGATTGGCCAGAAACCCCGCCGTCAGATCGGGGTCGACCTCGCCACCATCGCGTGCCGCCTCGACCTGATCGGCCAGATGGTCGGCCGAGCGCAAAAGTGCGTGCATGACTTCGGCTGTCAACTCGATCCGGTTCGACCGGACACCGTCCAGCACGGTTTCAAACCGGTGCGCAAAGGCCACCAGCGCGGCCAGCGCAAAGGCCCCCGCACCGCCCTTGATCGAATGCACGGCGCGGAACACCGCATTCACGGTCTCAGGGTCCTGATCGCCGTCCTGGATCAGTGCCAGACCTTCCGCCAGGGCTTCCAGCAGTTCCTCGCATTCCTCGAAAAAGGTGTCGCGGATGGAATTCATCGATGCCATGTCAGCCCCTTGCCCCGGTGACGCGACGGACGACCGAAACAATGGCGGTGTCCTCGAAGGGTTTCACGATCCAGCCGGTGGCCCCGGCAGTGCGGGCGCGCGCTTTCATTTCGGCCGCACTTTCGGTGGTCAGCACCAGAATTGGCACCGTGCGGTTGGCAGTGCCGCCGCGGATCGCGTCGATCACGCCGAACCCGTCCATTCGCGGCATGTTGATGTCGGTGATCACCACATCGGGCGCCACTTCGGCAAAGCGTTCCACGCCCTGCACGCCATCATCGGCGGTGGTGCAGTCGAACCCGGCATCCTCCATCGCCTTGCGGACGAGGTTGCGGATCGTGCGCGAATCGTCGATTGCAAGCACCTTGATCGTCATTCGGCCACCTGAAAGCTGAGCATGGCGTTGGTTACCCCAAGCGCGGAAAGTTGCGCCGCCTGATCGCGCGTAAGTCCGGTCAGGGAAAATTCGATGCCGCGGGCCCGACGGTCGGCCGCAGCCGCAAGCAGAACCTGCACCAGCGGCGTATCCAGCCGGCGCAACCGCGCGGCCGAAATCCGAAGCGGCGCGTCGGGATTGTCGCGCAGGAACGGCAGGAGGGAATTCTCGTCGACGACCGAGATCCTGTCCGGCAGGGCGAATTCAAGCGAGGCTGTCATGTCTTCCTTGGTCCCTGGGCTGTAGCGGGCAAAGGCATTGCGCGTATCGCCGAACCGCGCTGCCAAAGGCGACGAACGGGCCGACATGTCCTTGATAGGCGCGTGCTGTTTAAGGAAAGGTTTTCTTCCGCCGCTGGATCGGGGCGAATTCGTTCAATCTCTCCCGTTCTCGGGCGGCTTGACCCGGCAGGCCTGCGGCCGCATCGTCATCAACGACCAAATGGGCGGGGCTAAGGGTGCGCAAGGCTTTCATCACCGGAACGGCGGGATTCATCGGCTATCATCTGGCGGCGCTGCTGTTGAGGCATGGCTGGCAGGTCGCGGGCTATGACGGGATGACCGACTACTATGATGTGGCGCTGAAACGCGCGCGCCACGCGCGGCTGTTGCAGACGCCGGGCTTCTCTGCGACCGAGGCGATGCTGGAGGATATTCCGGCGCTGGACCGGGCGATCGACAGCTTCGTCCCGGATGTGATCATCCACCTCGCCGCCCAGGCAGGGGTGCGCTACAGCTTGGAAAACCCGCGCTCTTATATCGAATCAAACGTCGTCGGCACCTTCAATGTGATGGAGGCGGCGCGGCGGCTGGGGGTGCAGCATCTTCTGATGGCATCGACCAGCAGCATCTACGGCGCCAATGAGGACATGCCCTTTGCCGAGACCGACAAGGCCGACGGCCAGCTGACGATCTATGCCGCGACCAAGAAAGCTACGGAATCGATGGGCCATGCCTATGCCCATCTGTGGAACCTGCCGACCACGATGTTTCGCTTTTTCACCGTTTACGGCACCTGGGGCCGGCCCGATCTGGCCTATTTCAAATTCGTCGATGCGATCCTGAACGACCGGCCGATCGACATCTACAACCACGGCGAGATGTGGCGCGACTTCACCTGCGTGGATGATCTGGTCGAAGGCATCCGCCTGTTGATCGATGCGGTGCCGGTGCGGCCCGGACCGGGCGAGGCGATCCCCGATGGCGACAGCCTGTCAAAGGACGCGCCCTTCCGCATCGTCAATATCGGCAACTCCGACAAGGTCCGACTGCTGGATTTTGTCGAGGCGATTGAAGAGGTTCTGGGCAAGACAGCGGTCAAGAACATGATGCCGATGCAAAAAGGCGACGTGCCTGCGACCTGGGCCGATGCCTCGCTGCTGAAACGGCTGACCGGCTACCAGCCGAAGACCGACATCCGCGACGGAATGCGCGCCTTCGTGGCCTGGTATCGTGACTACTACGGCAAGTGATCTGGCGATAATCGGGCGCGCCGACTGGTCCTAATCAGTCGGCCGGTTTTGCCCGATAGTGGCCCCAGCAATTTTTCCCGTCGGAAAGGACATGCCATGGAAGGCATCAGCGGAATGAACGACATGAGCCGGGTGATCGAGGCCGATCGCGCCCATGTCTGGCACCACCTCATCCAGCACAAGCAGTTCGAGACGGTCGACCCGCGCGTCATCGTCGAGGGCAAGGGGATGCGGGTCTGGGATGCCAAGGGCCGCGAATTTCTTGACGCCGTCTCGGGCGCTGTCTGGACGGTAAACGTCGGCTACGGCCGCGAATCCATCGCGAACGTGGTGCGCGACCAGCTGATCAAGATGAACTATTTCGCCGGCGTCGGCGGCTCGGTCCCCGGCGCCCTCTTCGCCGAAAAGCTGATCGAGAAGATGCCGGGGTTGACCCGGGTCTATTACTCGAACTCCGGCTCGGAGGCGAACGAGAAGGTCTACAAGATGGTGCGCCAGATCTCGCACCGGCACCACGGCGGCAAGAAGAACAAGATCCTGTACCGCGAGCGCGACTATCACGGCACCACCATCGGCACGCTGGCAACCTCTGGCCAGCCGGAGCGCGCCGCGATGTACGGGCCTTTCCCCGACGGCTTCGTGATGGTCCCGCATTGTCTGGAATACCGCAAGCAGTGGGATGTGGAGAACTACGGCGAACGCGCCGCCGATGCCATCGAAGAGGTGATCTTGCGCGAAGGGCCGGATACGGTTGGTGCCATCGTGCTTGAACCCGTAACCGCCGGCGGTGGGGTGATCGTGCCGCCGAAGGGCTATTGGGAGCGGGTGCAGGAGATCTGCAAGAAATACAGCATCCTTCTGCACATCGACGAAGTGGTCTGCGGGGTGGGGCGCACCGGGCTGTGGTTCGGCTATCAGAACTACGGCATCAAGCCGGATTTCGTGACCATGGCCAAGGGTGTGGCCAGTGGCTATGCCGCGATCTCCTGCACGGTGACGACCGAAGAGGTCTTCGCCATGTTCAAGGACGATGCCGCCGACCCGATGAGCTATTTCCGTGATATCTCGACCTTCGGCGGTTGCACCTCCGGCCCGGCAGCGGCGCTGGAGAACATGCGGATCATCGAGGATGAGGGGTTGTTGGAGAACACCCTGCGGATGGGCGAACGCACCGTGGCCAACCTCTGGGCGCTGATGGAAAAGCACAAGGTGATCGGCGATGTACGGGGTGCGGGTCTGTTCTGCGGCGCCGAGCTGGTGGCCGACCGCAAGACCAAAGAGCCGATGGACGAAAAGAAGGTCGCCGCCGTGGTGGCCGATTGCAATGCCCAAGGGGTGATCATCGGCATGACCAACCGGTCGCTGCCGGGGTTGAACAATACCCTTTGCCTGTCGCCTGCGCTGATCGCGACCGCCGATGATATTGATGAGATCACCGGGGCCATCGACAATGCGCTGACCAAGGTCTTTGGCTGACCTTCGGGCCGGGCATAGCCGCGAAAAGAGGGGCGTCCCGAGCCGGGACGCCTTTTTTCTTTGCGTGAACCCAATGGGTTGGCTGGGTCATTAACCCCTTGGTAAGGATCTGCGCCGGGCGTCAGGCGGCGTGTTCGTGGCAGATCTGATCGGCCTCTTGCGGTGCCAGCGGCTGGGAAAGCAGGTTGCACCAGGC
>JBATAV010000480.1:0-4197 GCA_049662025.1 Paracoccaceae bacterium
TCGGCGGCGGGGTCGGCGGCGGCGGGGTCGGTCTTGCCGCCGACGAATTTCATCAGAAGCGAGACCAGCGAGACAGACCCTTGGGTGTCTTCGATCTCGTCGCCGGGGGCCAGGTTGTCGGGCGCACCGCCGGGCATGATCTCGACGAAATTGCCGCCCAGAAGGCCTTCGGAAGAGATCAGGATGGCGCTGTCGACCGGCAGGATGATGTCGTCGCGCACTTCGACCACCGCGTCGGCAAAGAAGGTCTTCGGGTTCAGTTGCAGCGAGGTGATGGTGCCGACCTTCAGCCCGGCCAGTCGCACGTCGGACCCCGCCGTGATGCCGTCAACCGCGCGAAAGCTGGCGTGCAAAGGGTAGGTCGCGCCGTGGCCGCCGGTCAGCCCGGCACCCTTGGCGGCATAGAAGGCAAAGCCCGCCGCAAGGACAAGCACCGCCGCTCCGGTAGCGATTTCTGCGCGTGTTCCGGCCATTATTCGGGCTGCCATGCCTCGTAATCGCGCCGCAAGGCGGGTTGCGAACGGCGAATCGAGCCGGTGGGGGCATAGGCCAACTCGGACCCGGAGAGGTTTTCGAGATGCGGCTTTTCCCAGCGTTTGTGGGCCAGGGGCGCCTTGGTCGGCGGCTGGTCCCAGGTGAAATGCAGCCAGCCATGCCAATCGGGCGGCACGCGGGAGGCCTCCATCTCGCCCTTGTAGATCACCCAGCGGCGCTTGGCGTCGCGGGTCTGGTAGTAGATGTTGCCCTGATCGTCCTCGCCCACCTTCACACCCTTGCGGGCGGTGAAGATCTGGGTGCCGATGGTCTGGCTGTTCCACCAGGTAAGCAGGCGTTTGAGGAAGTACATGGGACAGGTCTCCGTTCCGTTGCCCTGATATGGCCGATTGCGCGGCGAAGGTCCAGTGGCCGCGCGGGCGGGTGGCGCGAACTTGCGGTCCGCCGCCCTAGCTGCGCAGTAGGGCGGTCACCTCGATCTCGATCCGGTGGCGGGGGTCGATCAGGCCGGCCTGGATCATGGTGGCGGCGGGGGGATTGGCGCCGAAGGTGGCCGAGAGGAGTGGCCAGCAGGGCTCGAAATCGGCAGCGTCGGGCAGGATGTAGTGGACGCGGACCACGTCGGCGAAGCTGGCACCCGCCTTCTCCAGCGCCGCGCCGATGATCCGCAGCGCCAGCGCGCATTGCGCGGTGACGCTTTCGGGGATGGTGCCGGTGGCGTGGTCGGTGCCGGTGGTGCCCGAGACGAAGACCCAAGGTGCTGCCACGACGGCGCGCGCATAGCCGATCTTGCCCTCCCAGGTTGATCCGGTGGTGATGCGGCGGATCGAGTCGGTCATCGGTTTTCCCTTCTCGTCAAAGCAAGACGCCGCCCGAAAAGGGCGGCGTGTCGGGTGCGGGGCGGTCAGGCCTCAGCCTGCCGCCGCCGGTTCCTTCTTCTTGGCCTCGGTATGCACCAGCAAGGGATTGGCCCCGGCATTCACCGATTCCTCGTTCACCACGACTTCGGAGACATCGCCCATGCCGGGCAGTTCGAACATCGTGTCGAGCAGGATGTCTTCCATGATCGAGCGCAGGCCCCGCGCGCCGGTCTTGCGCTTGATCGCGCGTTTGGCGATGGCGACCAGCGCATCGGGAGTGAAGGCCAGCTTGACGCCCTCGATCTCGAACAGGCGCTGGTATTGCTTGACCAGGGCATTCTTCGGCTCGGTCAGGATGGTGACCAGCGCCGCCTCGTCGAGGTCTTCCAGCGTGGCGATCACCGGCAGGCGGCCGACGAATTCCGGGATCAGGCCGAATTTCAGCAGATCTTCCGGTTCCAGCTCGCGGAACAACTCGCCGGCACCACGGGATTCCGGGTCCTTGACCTGGGCGCCGAAACCGATGCCCGAGCCCTTGCTGCGCTGCGCGATGATCTTTTCCAGACCGGCAAAGGCGCCGCCGCAGATGAAGAGGATGTTGGTGGTGTCCACCTGCAGGAATTCCTGCTGGGGATGCTTGCGGCCGCCCTGCGGCGGCACCGAGGCGACGGTGCCTTCCATGATCTTCAAGAGCGCCTGCTGTACGCCCTCGCCCGAGACGTCGCGGGTGATCGAGGGGTTGTCGGACTTGCGGGTGATCTTGTCGACCTCGTCGATGTAGACGATGCCGCGTTGCGCCCGTTCGACGTTGTATTCGGATGCCTGCAACAGCTTGAGGATGATGTTTTCGACATCCTCGCCGACATAGCCGGCTTCGGTCAGGGTCGTCGCATCTGCCATGGTGAAAGGCACGTCCAGAATCCGCGCCAGCGTTTGCGCCAGCAGAGTCTTGCCGGTGCCGGTGGGGCCGATCAGCAGGATGTTGGACTTTGCCAGTTCCACTTCCTGTTTCGAGGAGTGGTTGAGCCGCTTGTAGTGGTTATGCACCGCAACCGACAGCACGCGCTTGGCATGAAGCTGGCCGATGACGTAATCGTCCAGCACCTTGCAGATTTCGCGCGGGGTGGGCACGCCATCGGAAGATTTCAGGCCCGCGGTCTTGGTCTCTTCGCGGATGATGTCCATGCAAAGTTCGACGCATTCATCGCAGATGAATACGGTCGGGCCTGCGATCAGTTTCCTGACCTCGTGCTGGCTTTTGCCGCAGAACGAGCAGTAAAGCGTGTTCTTGCTGTCGCCGCCGGAGTTCGTCGCCATCCGTTACCCTTTGCCGTTACGCCGCAATCGCAGCGTCTTGCGGGGAAGTCTAGGCCAAGGCCCAGACCTCCACAATCCGAAAACGCCCCCGAACGCGCCTGGCGCCGGGAACGCGATGGTCACTTCGCCGTGTCGTCGGCCTTGCCGCGATCGGCCAGAATCTCGTCGATCAGGCCCCAGTCCTTGGCATCATCTGCCGACATGAAATTGTCCCGTTCCAGCGCGGCCACCACGTTTTCCATCGGCTGGCCGGTATGCTTGACATAGATCCCGTTCAGCCGATCCTTCAGCTTCTGGGTTTCCTGCGCGTGAATCATGATGTCGGTCGCCTGGCCCTGATAGCCGCCCGAGGGCTGGTGCACCATCACCCGGCTGTTGGGCAGGCTGAACCGCATGCCCTTTTCGCCGGCGGTCAGCAAAAGCGAGCCCATCGAGGCGGCCTGGCCGATGACCAGGGTCGAGACCTTGGGCTTGATGTATTGCATGGTGTCGTAGATCGACAGGCCCGATGTCACCACGCCGCCGGGGCTGTTGATGTACATCGAGATTTCCTTGGACGGGTTCTCCGCCTCGAGAAACAGCAACTGGGCGCAGATCAGGCTGGACATGCCGTCATGCACCGGGCCGGCCAGGAAAATGATCCGCTCCTTCAACAGGCGCGAGAAGATGTCATAGGCGCGTTCGCCCCGGCTGGTCTGTTCAACGACCATCGGGACGAGGGTGTTCATGTAGGTGTCGATCGGATCACGCATCGGGGGCCTGCCTCATCTTTCGTCGTCAGAGTTATCGCCGGAAGGGTTTCCAGAGTCTTAGTGGCGCGGACAGGGGGCCGCAAGGGCGGGTCTTTTTTCTCATCCGCCGTTGCGGGGGGCAGGTGCAGGGCCTCCGGCGGGAGTATTTGGAAAGGCGCAATCCTTGCAAGGGCGGCTAGAGGGACTTGCGCGCCGCGAGGATTCGGGCAGTGGCGGTGACCAGGCAGAGGGCGCCGAAGGTGGTGGAGAGCGGGGCGAACAGGCCGGGCCAGAGGCAGAGGGCGGCGAAGAAGGCGATGGTCTCGGAGCCCTCCAGCAGGCCCGCGGCGTAATACAGCGATTTTTCGCCTTGCGCCGTGGTTTCCAGCCCGCGTTTGGCGGCCAGGGTGGCGAAGCCGAGGAAGGAGGCGGCGTTGACGTAGAAGGAAAACAGCAAGAAGGCGCCGGGGATGGCGTTGGCGGCAGGATCGCGGATCACGAAGGCCAGCGGGATGGCGCCGTAGAAGGCGAAGTCGCAGGCGATGTCGAGGTAGCCGCCGAAGTCGGTCTTGCTTGTGGCCCGCGCGATGGCGCCGTCCAGCCCGTCGGCAAGCCGGCTGGCGGCAATGGGCAGGAGTGCGAGCGGGGCCGGCCAGCCAAGGGCCAGGACCAGTGCCGCCAGCAGGCCGAAGCCGAGGCCGCTCAGCGTGACGTGATCGGCGGTGATCCCGTGCGCCGCCAGCACCCTTCCGGCGCGGTTCAGTGGCGGGTCGATCAGCCGCCGCAAGGTGCTG
>JBATAV010000481.1:0-6294 GCA_049662025.1 Paracoccaceae bacterium
TGCCGGGGGTCGAGGCGATCTGCAGCAAGAACGGCGTCCTCCTCATCGCCGATGAGGTGATTACCGCCTTTGGCCGCACCGGCGCCTGGACCGGCAGCCGCCTTTGGGGGGTGAAGCCCGACTTCACCTGCACCGCCAAGGCCTTCACCAACGCCTATTTCCCCTTCGGCGCCGTGATGATCGCCGAAGCCGTCGCCGAAGTGTTTGAGGGCGACGAGACCGGCAAGGCCGCCATCGGTCACGGCTACACCTATTCCGGCCGCCGCGCGGGGCAAGGAACTGCACGACGGCCTGTTGAAGCTGAAACACAAGCATAGCGCCATGGGCGACGTACGCTGCGGCCACGGCCTCGTGCACGCTGTCGAACTGGTCTCTGACCGCGCTACCGAGGCAGCGCCCGAAAAGTCCACCCCCGGCCGCGTGCAGAAAGCCGCTTATGAGGCGGGCGCGATGATCCGCGTCTCCGGCCCCAATATCGTCCTGTCGCCACCCTTGATCCTGACCTCGGCCGATGTGCAGGTGATCCTTACCGCCTTCAACGCCGGCCTCACGGCATTATGAGCAACTTCGTAGCCCTCCTGGGTACCAAGGGCGGCCCGATGATTCGTCCCGGCTCCACCATGCCCACCTCCTCGCTGCTTTCCCTCGGCGGGCAGCGCGTGGTAGTCGATTGCGGCCTCGGCGTTGCGCGTGGGATCGTCAATCAGGACATGTCGCTGAAAGATCTCTCGCGGATATTCATCACGCATCTCCATTCCGATCCCTACCTTGAACTCGGCCCCCACCTTCACACCATTTGGGTCGCCGGGCTGAAAACCCCGATACGAGTCTGGGGCCCGACCGGCCCGGACGCCTGCTGGCAGGGCTTTCTCGCCGCGATGGCCTTCGACATCGCCACAAGGATCGAGGACGAAGGCCAGCCTGACCTGCGCGCCCACACCATGGCCGAATACGCCGCCAAAACTGCCGCCGCCGCCGGAGCAAAGGCGCTGGCGCTGCATCACCTGATTCCTTCAGACGACCCAGCCTTCACCGAAAAAGACTGGCTGGAAAACACAGCGCCCCACTTCCACGGCCCGATCCGCATCGGCAAGGACGGCCTGCGCGTTCGCTTCTGACCCGCCCTTCATCTCGGCGAGAAAACTCTCTGGGGTTTGCCATTGGGTTCGCCATTGCTCAGAGAAGCCAATGGCATCGGGGGCGAAGCGCCCCTCGGCGGCTCACCCCACGGGCGGCCAGCCGTCTATCGCCGCCAAGGCCTCTTCCGCCGTCTCGACGATGCGGAACAGGCTCAGATCCTCGGGCGAGATCACCCCAGCCCCGGCCAGCATGTCCCAGTCGACCACCTTCTCCCACCATTCCCGCCCGAAGAGCAGGAACGGGATCGATTTCATCCGTTTGGTCTGGATCAGCGTCAGGCTCTCGAACAGCTCGTCCATTGTGCCGAATCCGCCGGGAAAGACGCAGACCGCACAGGCCCGCATCAGGAAATGCATCTTCCGCACGGCAAAATAGTGAAAGTTGAACGATAAATCGGGCGTCACATATTCGTTCGGCGCCTGCTCATGCGGCAAGACGATGTTCAGCCCGATCGACTGGCCCCCCGCCTCCTCAGCCCCCCGGTTCCCCGCCTCCATCACCCCAGGGCCCCCGCCGGTCACGATCACCCAGTTCCGGCCATAGGTCTCCAGACTGCGCTCGGTCATCGCCTTGGCGAAGCGCCGCGCCTCGTCATAGTAATGCGACAGATCGGCCAGCGCCTTGGTCTTGGCCTCGCCCCGCTTTTCCGGTGCCGGGATCCGCGCGCCACCAAACATCACCACGGTCGATTCGATGCCGCGTTCGTCCATGATCATCTGCGGCTTCAGCAACTCCAGTTGCAACCGCACCGGGCGCAATTCCTCGCGCGTCAGGAAATCGGCGTCCGCAAAGGCCAACCGATAGGCAGGCGCCCGCGTCTGTGCGGTATCCGGTATTCGCGTTGCCGCCTCGATATCCTGCGTGCTGTCGCGAAACGGGTGGGTACGGGGTTCGTCTTTCATGCTCTGTCCGATTGCGTGACCATTGCCCAAGGCTTATAGGCGCATCGACCCGAACGAAACCGCCAAAAGGGAATCTCCCATGTCGAACGCTGCACTGGAAGCCGCCATCGAAACCGCATGGGAGTCGCGCGACAGCATTTCCCCCGCCACCAAGGGCGCGACACGTGACGCCATCGAGACCACCCTTTCCGCTTTGGACAGCGGCAAATTGCGCGTGGCCGAGCGGCAGGCAGACGGCAAATGGCACGTCAATCAATGGGCGAAAAAGGCAGTCCTGCTGTCGTTCCGCCTGACCGACATGTATGAAATCTCCGGCTCCAACGGCGGCTCCAACTGGTGGGACAAGGTGCCGTCGAAATTCCAGGGCTGGTCCGCCGCCGACTGGCGCAGCGCAGGCTTTCGCGCCGTCCCCGGCTCCATCGTCCGCCGCAGCGCCTTCATCGGCAAGGGCGTCGTCTTGATGCCGTCCTTCGTCAACATTGGCGCCTATGTCGATGAAGGCAGCATGGTCGATGGCTGGGCCACCGTCGGCTCTTGCGCGCAAATCGGCAAGAACGTCCACCTGTCCGGCGGCGTCGGCATCGGTGGCGTGCTGGAGCCGATGCAGGCCGGCCCCACCATCATCGAGGACAACTGCTTCATCGGCGCGCGATCCGAGGTTGTCGAAGGCTGCATCATCCGCGAAGGCTCGGTCCTTGGCATGGGCGTCTTCATCGGCCAATCCACCAAGATCGTCGACCGCGAAACCGGCGTCGTGATGTATGGCGAGGTGCCCGCCGGCTCGGTCGTCGTCGCCGGTTCCATGCCCTCGAAAAACGGCATCAACCTTTATTGCGCGGTGATCGTGAAAAAGGTCGATGCCAAGACCCGGTCGAAAACCTCGATCAACGATCTTCTGCGCGACTGACAGTGACTCAGTCGACCTGGCAGCCGGTGCCGCCGATGCCGTCGCCCTCACCGGGGGCGCAATCGGTTTTCGCCGGGGCGGCTTCCATGACCGGCGCTGCCACCGCTTCTTCCGCCACGCCATAGTGGGCTGGGGCTTGGCAGGCGGCCAGCGCGAAAAGGGCACAAAAGGCATAAAGGCGGCGCATCAGTCGGCATCCTCGGTCCGGTAGAAATATCCCCCCGCGCGGAACCGCATTGGTCCGGGGGCGGTATTCTCGGCTTTCATCCGGGCGGCAGTCTGGCTGATTTCTTGAAACAGCGCCATCTCTGCCGCGCTGAACCGCGCTGCAAGTGCCGCCACCTGTGTCTCGGTCAGCCCGGTGTAATGGACTGCCCGTTCAAAATGCGGCAGCGCGCGGCCCTGCACGTTTTCAAAGGCGGCCTGCGCGTGATCGCCCAGATTGCGGCTCAGATAGGCCAACTGGTCGTCTGATCCGGCCAGCGGCTGATACGAGGTCCGGGTCAGCGAAACGGTTTGCCCGTCCTCCGAAAGCGTCACTGTTCCCGCGGATACCAACGCGTCCAGCATGGTGCGCGGATGAACGTCCCGGCGCACGGTCAGGGCCAGAGACTCGAACGATGGGTTCGGTCCGGCCCTCGGCAGTGGAAGCGCAAGACCGTCCTTCGACCACTCCGCTCCGGTCTGCCACAGCGCCACCAGCCGCGACAGGTGGTTCGGCCGCTGGTCCTTGACATCCTCGCCGCGCAGCCGCGCCACATCGCGTCGCTGCAATCCGGTCAGCACCGAAACCCGGCTGTCGGTGGCCCTGGCCCCGCCCTGCCGCAACGCGGCGGCCACATAATGCGCTTTCATCCGTTCCGCCAGATCGGGAAACAGCACCCCGCGCGCCACCAGCAGGCGGGCAATCGGGGCAAAGAGAGCGTCGAAGATCCGCATGATGTGCAATAAGCACATTTCTTTTGACAGGTCCAGCGAGTCGATATATGTGCAAATTACACATTTTACTTGGAGGCCCCAATGAACCGCCTGTCCCTGCTGCTCGCCACCTCGGCCACCGCACTCCTTGCGGCCTGCGTTTCGCCCGAACCCTACAGTTCAGTCTCTGAACCAGCCAAATCCGCGCCAGAGACCGCGTGGGACTCCGCCATCGTCGCCGAAGCGGCCCCGATGGACAGCGCCCCTTCCGTGCGCGGCAGCTACGCAGGCACCGCCCGGCGCGGGGTGGTGACAGCGGGCGATATCGACGATGCGCTGAACCTTGCCGCCTTCGCGCGCTATCAAAAGCGCGCGGCTCGCGACACCGGCCTGCCGCAACTGGGCCTTGGAGCGCCAGTTATGGTCCAGCTTCTTGGCCCCGATGGGGCGACCGCCCCCGGCGCCTATTACACGCTGCGTCGCCCCGGCGCGGCCGAGCCATTCCATACCGGCTATTCCGGACCCGATGGCCGCATCACCGACTTTCCACAGGTTCTGGGCACAGGTGCGCTGGGCGTGGTAGAGCTGCGGGTCATCGGCACCGATGGGCAGGAACTTGTCCGCGAAACCGTCAGGACCGGCGATAGCCGCACCATCCGTCTGCCGGTCGACGCCGGCTGGCAGCCCGATTTTCTGGACCTCGTTCTGGTGGTCGACACCACCGGCAGCATGGGCGACGAGATCGCCTTTTTGCAAAAGGAACTGACCGGGATCGTCCGCTCTGCCGCGTCCAAGGCCTCTGGCGTCTCGATCCGATATGGCCTTGTCGCCTATCGTGACAATGGCGACGCCTATGTCGTGCAGAACTACGGCTTCACCGCCTCGGCCCCCACCATGAACGGCTGGCTGCGCGGCCTGTCCGCCGATGGGGGCGGCGACTACCCCGAGGCGGCAGCAGCGGCCCTGAAAGCAGGCGTCGGGCTTGACTGGCGGCGCGGCAAGGGAGAGCGGATCCTGATCCAGATCGCTGACGCCCCGCCGCATGACGGCGACGCGGGCGCCTATCTTCGGGCGGCAAAGACCGCAGCGGACGAGGGGGTGCAGGTCTTCACCCTGGGCGCCAGCGGCGTGGGGCCAGAGGCAGAGTATCTGATGCGCCAGGCCTCGGTCGCCACTGGCGGTCGCTACATCTTCCTGACTGACGACAGCGGCGTCGGCAATTCCCATGCCGAGCCGACCATTGCCTGCTACCGCGTTACCAGGCTGTCGCGGCTCCTGACCCGCATCCTGGCGACCGAGCTGTCGGGCCACCGCCAGGAGGCCGGTTCGGGCGAGGTTATCCGCGAGGTCGGCAGCTATTCCGGCGGCATTTGCCGGGGCTGAGCCGCAGGTTGCAGCGGGCGGGCGGGGCGCATAGGCTTTTCCCGCCGCATGAGGAGACCGCGATGGCTGAGGATACCCCCGAAGATGCCCCCGAAGATGCCCCCGGCGATGCCCCGCCGTCGCGGGTCAAGCGGCCCCAGCAGGTCTATACCCTGCTGGTCGAGGTTGGCCGCAAGGCGGGGGACGGGCTGCCCGACAAGGCCACCGGGGCGGCGCTGATGTGCTTTGCCTCGGGGGTGGACGAGGCGGAGGCGGTGCGCGAGACCGTGGCGATCTTGAAGGAGGCGGATCTGGCGCCGCTGGAGGTTCAGGGTCTGGGCACGCTGGAGGAAAGGCGCAAGGCGGGCGACGAGATCGGCGCCGAAGAGGTGGAGCTGATGGACCGGGCGCTGGCGGAAAATTCGGTGGTGGTGGCGCAGATGACGCCGTTTTATGATTAGGGAAATCGGGGGCGTCCCGACTCGGGACGCTTGCCAGGCTATAGCAATATCAACACCATAAGCGATCCGATTAAGGGTTTGTTAACCCTTTCGCCCTCAGGCCGCGTCCGAGGATTTCAGCCGCCGCAGCAGGCTTATCAGCGGCAGCGCCTCGTAGTCGCGCAAGGCGCGCAGCGGCAGGATCGGCAGCGTTGCCAGCGGGCCGTGATGCGCTGTCATCAGGGTGCATCCCGCCGCCTCGATCAGATGCAACCCGCCCAGGTCCAGCGATACCGCCGCCGTGGTTGCCCGCCGGTTGTCGGCAAACGCCGATCGGCCATCGACCAGCGCCCCGGCCGTGACCAGAACCTCGTCTTCGCCGAACAGGTATTCGGCCTCCAGCCCGCCAACCACAACCAGCTGATCAGCCGACACCAGAAGGTCGCGGTCATGCGCGAAATACGGCGCGCGCAGCACGATGGCGGCATGGCTGCCCCGGCTGGGCATGTCCATCCGCTGCAACGACCGCAGCCGAACCGGCCCGGCATCGCGGGTCAGCACCCATTGGCCCGGTTTCAGCAGGCCCGCAGGCACCAGCCCCTCGACGGTGGGCACCGGCGTGGAC
>JBATAV010000482.1:0-4227 GCA_049662025.1 Paracoccaceae bacterium
CTTCAAAGGTTATCTTGTTCCAGACATTGTATTTTCCCGAAGGCTTGACCATCGGCAGCCGGGTGACTTCTTCAAACGTCGCCGCATCATAGACGATGACGGCACCGTCCATCTCCCAGATCGACACCAGGGCATATTTTCCATCGCGGGTGAATTCGGTATGCGCCACGGTCTTTCCGGGCGCAGGCGTCAGCACCTTGACCACCTCAAGGGTCTGCTTGTCGATGATGTGCATCTGGCCCTTGTTCGGACCGGTGAACACATCGGCCCAGAGATAGGGCGTGCCCTCGTGGCTGCGCAAGAAGAACCCCGGCCCAGCGGTCTCGATCACCTTGATCACCGACCAGTCGGTCATGTCGATCACCGAAATCCGCCCCTCGTTCAGATGCGGCACCGCCATGACGCGGTGGCCATTGCGCATCCAGCTGATGCCGGACCCCAGATGCGGCATGCCGGGCAAGGGCAGGCTGGCGATCTCGCGGCCCACGTCCAGGTTGACCACCACGCCGGTTTCGCCCTCGCGGTTGGCGCCGATCAGGTTGTGATAGCCGTGATCGAAGAAGAAATCGTCCAGGGGCGCGGAAATCGCGATGCGGCGGCGGGCGAACAGGCCCTCTTCGGCGCCCAGCGCTTCTTCCATGCTGGCCTCGTAGCTGTGGACAAAGCCGTCGTGATAGGGCCCGGCATCGGGGTCGGTCGCCACTTCCCAGATCTCGGGCACATCCTTCAGCGCCAGCACAAAGGATTTGCGGTCAGGCGCCTGATACACCGCCGAGACCCGGCTGGGCGTGCCGTCACGGCCCTTCACCTCGATCACCTTGGCCACGCTCAGATCGGTGGTGGACAGGATGGTCAGCGTCATCGGCAGATAATTCGCCACCGCCAGCCATTTGCCATCCGAACTCATCGCGATGTTGCGGCTGTTCAGGCCCGCCCGCACCCGGCCCACTTCGTGCAGCGACCAGATGTCGTATTTCTGCACCCAGCCATCGCGCGACATCACAAAGACGAACCGCCCGTCGGGGCTGAACTTCGGCCCGCCATGCACCGCAAACGGCGTCTCGAACCGGTCCAGCACCTGAAACGTGTCGCCGTCCAGCACCGAGATATGACTGTCGCCGGTTTCCACCACCAGGGTGATGTTCATCGGATCGGCTGTGAATACCGGCTTTTCGGCCACCTGATAGGTAGTCAGCGTCCGCGAGGCGGCAATTTCCGCCTCGCCCCAGACCGGCGCCTCCAGGGGGGTCGAGACATAGGCCGCAACCGCGGCAATTTCCTCAGCCGACAGCGTGGCCTTGAACGACGGCATCTGCGTCATCGCCCGGCCCTCGGCGATCACCGCCGCCAGCTTGTCGCCGGTCAGTCGCCCCAGGCTTTCCGGGATCAGCGCCGGGCCCTTGCCGCCCAACCGGGTTTCGGCATGGCAGGCGGCACAAAGATCGGTGTAAATAGCCGCCCCGTCCGGCGCTGCCCCGGCTGCCCCGGCCACCAGACAAAAGGCCAGGCAAAACCCCTTCATCCTGGAAAAGATACGCCCTGCAAAGCGTCCGAACCCAGCCACGACCGCCCCCTATCCCACGAACCGATGCGCAGGATCACGGCTTTTGCCGCGGAACGGCGTGACGGTCAGCCGCGCGGCCTCATCGACGCCGATTTCGGCATTTGACAGATAGCAGGCCGGATCTTCCGCCCAGGGGTCACCCGACACCTGCAACGCGCGAATGCGGGTATTGCCGCCGCAAACTGCCTGAAACGCACAGGCCCCGCAGCGCCCCTTCAGCGGGCGTGGGCGCTGGCGCAGGGTGGCCAGCATCGGGTCATCGCCCGTCCACAGTGCGCTGAACGGCGCCGTTTTCACGCTGCCCACGGTATAATCCGACCAATAGGTGTCGGGATGCACCTTGCCCTGCGGGTCGATGTTTGCCACGCCCAGACCCGCCGAATTGCCGCCCCAGGCCTCCAGATGGCTTTGCACATGTGCAGCTTGCTCGGCACTGAAATTCGCCCTCACCCAAGCCAGGAACAACACCGCATCGGCATCATTGTTGCCGGTGACGATATCCAACGGCTTGCCGGTCTTCACCGCATCCCAGGCGCGGTCGATCAGCAATGCCACCGCAGCGCGTGACCTTGCGTGCTGGGTATCCTCGCCGCGGTGCTTGTCGCCGCGCCCGGCATAAACCAGATGCGACAGATAGAACTTGTCCACTCCCTCGGCCTCGCACAGGTCCAGCATTCCGGGCAGCATGTCGGCATTGTCTTCGGTGATGGTGAACCGCAACCCCACCTTCACGCCCTTGGCCTTGCAGGCCCGCACACCGTCCAGCGCCTGATCAAAGGCACCATCCACCCCTCGGAACCAGTCGTTCATCTTGCCCAGACCGTCCAGCGAGATGCCGACATAGTCAAACCCCAGATCGGCGATCCGGTCGATGTTCTCGGCCACACGGGTGCCGTTGGTCGACAGGCTCAGATGCCGGAACCCCAGTTCCTTGGCCCGCTCGGCCAAGGGGAAGAAATCGAACCGGCTCAGCGGCTCGCCGCCAGACAGGATCAACGCGGGGATGCCGAAGCCGTGCAGATCGTCCAGCACGGACATCGCCTGCGCATGGCTCAACTCGCCCGGAAAGGGCACATCGGCCGAAGTGGTATAGCAATGGCGGCATTTCAGATTGCAGGTGCGCGTCAGGTTCCAGATCACCACCGGCTTTACCGCAGCAGACCGGCGGCGGACGGGCGTGGGCGAGACCAGCTCGCGCATGTATTGGCTCAGTCGAAACATCAGCTTTCTCCGGCCAGGCGCATCCCGGTCTTTTTCAGGATGCGCGTGGAGTAAAGGATATCATGGCCGCGGCAGGCTGCGCCCAGAAGGGCCGCAATTTCGGCACGCTTGCGCTCCACCTCGTCGCGGCTGGGGCCGTGGATCATCGCAAACAGGTTGTAGGGCCAGACCGGCCGCGCCCGCGGGCGCAGGTAGCAATGGCTGACAAAGGGCAAGGCACCGATCTTTTCGCCCAGGGACTCGGCCTTGTCATCGTCGATGTCCCAGACGCTCATGCCATTGGACACCATGCCCAGCGCATAGTGGTTGGTGGCCAGGGCGATCCGACGGATCACTCCGGCGTCGCGCAGCGCCACCATCCGGGTCATCACCTCGACCTCGGCCAGATTCAGCCATCTGGCGACCTCGGCATAGGGTGCGGGCACCAAGGGCAACCCGCCCGCCGTGGCGGCGATGATCCTGCGGTCTGTGGCGTCTGGCGTCATGCGTCAACCCGGAACCCGATGAAGAACTCTTTTTCCTTGGGAAACTGCAGCACTTTAAGGCCAGTCTCCCGCTCGATGCGCACCGCTGTCCGGGCAATGTCCTCGGGCCGTTCGCAGGCCAGGACGAACCACATGTTCAGATGGTGCGCACGTTCATAATTATGCGCAACCTCCGGCAAGGCATTGACCAAAGTCACGACAGCCTCGAACTGCTCGGCTGGCACTTCCATGGCGCAGAGGCAAAAGGCACCACCCATCGCTTCGGCATCGAAAAACGGGCCAAAGCGGGTGACGGCACCGATGTCGCGCAGCCGGGTGACGCGGGTGATCAACTCGTCCTCGGTCAGATCCAGCGCCTCGGCGGCCACCGCAAAAGGGTGCGGACAGATCGGAAAGCCATCCTGCAAGGCGTTCAGGATGCGTCGGTCGGTGGTGTCCAGCGTGCCTTCGGGAAAAGGGTCGCGTCTCATGCTGCCTCCGCGATCAGGGCGCCGGTCTGCTTGAAACAGCGAGTGGAAAACAACGGCTTCGACGCCGCCCCTTGCAGGGCTTCCAGCGCGCGGGCACGCTCCAGCACCGCCAGCGCCTCGGCGCGGGTCCGGCCGTGGATCATCGAATAGAGCGCATAGGGCCAGACCCCGGGCACGGTCTGCCGCTGATAGCACAGCGTCACGCCGGGCAAGGCGGCCAGCGCCGCCCCCGCCGCCGGAATGCGGTCTTCGGGCAAATCCCAGACCACCATCGCGTTCGAGGTCCAGCCAAGGCTGCGATTGCGCACGATCACCCCCAGCCGGGTGATCACCCCCGCCGCAACCAGATCGCTGATTCGGCGGATCAAACCGGCCTCGTCCCGGCCCAATCCTTCCGCCAGGGCGGCATAGGGCGCCGCCTGCAGCGCCAGCCCGTCGCGCGACAAGGCGCTGAGAAGGGCACGGTCCTCGCCGGTCAGCGCAATGG
>JBATAV010000483.1:0-5731 GCA_049662025.1 Paracoccaceae bacterium
CCCCGCTCCTGTCGGCAAGCCCCTCGCCGCTGTGCCCAAGGCGCAGCCGCCGGCCCGCCCCAGCCGGGTGCGTCGCCGCCACAAGGGAATTATCGCGGCCTTCCTTGGCTTTGTCCTGGCGCCGCTGGTTGTCTCGGTCTGGTATCTCTGGGCGGTCGCCGCCGACCAATACGCCTCGACCCTTGGCTTTTCGGTTCACCGCGAGGACATGAGCTCGGCCATCTCGCTGATTTCGGGGCTGTCCAGCCTGTCGGGCTCCAGCTCGGCCGATACCGACATCATCTACCGCTACATCTACAGCCAGCAGGTGGTTGCCGAGATTCAGGACGAACTTGACCTCGTGTCGATGTGGTCGCGCCCAGGCTGGGACCCGGTCTTCGCCTTCCACAAGGGCGGCAGCATCGAGGATCTGCTGGATTACTGGCAAAGCATGGTGAAGGTCTATTACGACAGCTCGACCCACCTGATCGAGATCCGGGTTCTGGCCTTTGCGCCCGAGGATGCCCAGCGCATCGCCCAGGCGATCTTCGACAAATCGACGGTGATGATCAACCGGCTGAACGACATCGCCACGGAAGACGCAATCAGGTTCACCCGCGACGAGTTGAACCGTACCCGTGACCAGCTGGTGCTGGCGCGGCAGGCGATGACGGCCTTTCGCAACAAGTACCAGATCGTCGATCCGGCCAGCGACGTGGCGGCGCAGACCAGCATCCTGGCCTCGCTGCAACAGGAACTGGCCGCGACGCTGATCGACTTCGACATGCTGCGCGGCACCGCACCGGAAACCGACCCGCGCCTGCCGCCGATGGAGCGCCGGATCCAGGTCATCGAAGACCGCATCAAGGCCGAACGGTCCAAGCTGGGCATGGGCGGCGTGACCGGCGAAGGGGCGGCCTTTGCCGACATGGTCGCCGATTACGAACGTCTGACCGTCGATCTGGAATTCGCCGAAGCCTCGTACCACGCCGCGCGCGCCGCCAATGACGGTGCGCAGGCCGAGGCCCGCCAGCAAAGCCGCTATCTGGCGGCGCATATCCTGCCCACCCGCGCCGAAAGCTCGCGCTATCCTGAACGCGGGATGCTGCTGGCGGTGATCGGCGTGTTCCTGTTCATGCTTTGGGCCGTCGCCGCGCTGGTGTTCTATTCGATCCGTGACCGGCGCTGACCACCGGGGGCCGCACTGCGCATGATCCGCTTTGTCAACCTGACCAAGACCTACCGGCTGGAGGGCGTCGTCAAGACGGTGCTCGACAATGTCACGATGAAACTGCCCTCGGGCAAGTCGATCGGTTTGCTGGGCCGCAACGGGGCGGGCAAGTCAACGCTGTTGCGGATGGTCGCGGGCAGTCAGATGCCCACTTCGGGCCATATCGCGATTGACGGCTCGGTGTCCTGGCCGGTCGGCTTTGCGGGCAGTTTCCACAATGATCTGTCAGGCGCGCAGAACGTGCGCTTCGTCGCCCGCGTCTACGGCGTCGATACCGATGAGCTGATGGCCTTTACCGAGGATTTTGCCGAACTCGGGGCGCATTTCCACTTGCCGGTGCGCACCTATTCCTCGGGGATGCGGTCGCGGCTGGCCTTTGCCTGCTCGATGGGCATCGCCTTCGACACCTATCTGGTGGACGAGGTCACCGCCGTCGGCGACGCGATCTTCCGGAAGAAATCGCATGACCTGTTTCTTGACCGGGTGGCTACGGCGGGGGCCATCGTGGTCAACCATTCGATGGCGATGATCCGCGAACTTTGCACCTCGGCGATGGTGCTGGAAAAAGGCCGGCTGCGGTATTTCGAAGATGTCGAAGAGGGCATCGCCTGGCATTCCGAGACAATGGCAAGCTGACGCAGCGGCGGTCAGGTGATCAGCAGGCTGGCCTCGATCTCGGACAGGTCGGTGATGCCCAGAAGCGTCAGCCGCGCACCATTGGGCAGGTAAAGGAAGGTCGCATTCGCTGTCAGCGACACCACGGCGTCGTCAATCACGTCCTGCACCGTCCAGGCCATGCCGCCGCCGAGGGACCCGCGGACCAGTTCGATGCTGTCGATGCCAGCCTCGAAATCGGTGATCACATCCAGCCCGCCGGTGAAGACGAAGTCATCGGCCCCGGCACCGCCGATCAGAAAATCGTCGCCCGCGCCGCCGTCCAGCGTATCGGCACCGCCGCCGCCCAGAAGATAGTCGTTGCCCGCGCGGCCCGACAGATAGTCGTCACCGTCATAACCATAAAGCCGGTTTTCACCGTTATGGCCATAAAGCGTGTCGGCATAGTTCGATCCCGCCAGCCCCTCGACGCTGTTGTAGCTGTCACCCGCCGCGGCCCCCTGATTGGCCAGCGCATAGATCAGGTCGGCCAGCACCCCCGCCGTGGCATCTCCGTAAGAGGCAAGATCAAAGCCGTCGCCACCCAGCAGCCGGTCGGCACCGTCACCGCCCAGAAGGGTGTCGTTGCCCGCGCCGCCGTCCAGCGTATCGTCACCGGTGCGGCCACGCAGGATATCGTCGCCGGCCAGCCCATACAGCCGGTTCGACCACTGATCCCCCGCCAGACTGTCGTTGAACGCCGATCCGATGGCGTCCTCGATCGACACCAGCGCATCGCCCTCGGCCAACCCGCCCTGCCCGGTGCGATAGCCCAGATCGACATTCACCGCCGCCGCCGAGGCCTCATAGGTCACCCGGTCCCAGCCGTAGCCGCCGGTCATGCTGTCGGCCCCTTCGCCGCCGATGAACAGGTCATTGCCCCAGCCGCCATCCATCGTGTCATCGCCGGCGCGGCCGTCCATCACGTCATGCCCGGTGGCGGCAATGATCATGTTGTTGCCGTCATCGCCAAAGATCGTGTCGCTCAGTCGTGAGCCGATCAGCACTTCGATCGAGTAGAAGCGGTCGCCCTCGGCATAGCCCGCAGTTCCAGCGGGGCTGGCCAGGTCAACCACCACCCCGGCGGGAGCAGTGTAGAAACTGGCGGTGTCGCGGCCTTCGCCCCCCAGAAAGATATCGGCCCCCGCGCCACCATCCAGCATGTCGTCGCCGTCGCCGCCTTCCAGCGTGTCGTCGCCGGCCATGCCGCGAATCTCGTCATTGCCGGACATTCCGACCAGCCGGTTGGCCGCTGCACTGCCAAACAGCCCGTCGTTGAAGGTAGAGCCGATCAGGTTCTCGATCTGGAACAGCCGGTCGCCCCAGGCGTCGCTGTACCAGCCGCGGCCCATTTCCAGCGTCACCCGCACGCCCGAGGGCGAATCGTGGTATTGCGCCGTGTCGATGCCGTCGCCGCCGATCAGCACATCGGGATGGGCGCCGCCGATCAGGCTGTCGTCGCCGTCGCCGCCGTCCAGCGTATCCATCCCGTCGCGGCCATAAAGCACATCGTTTCCCGCCATCGCCAGCAACCGGTTGCGCCCGGCATCGCCATAAAAACGGTCATCGAAGGCGCTGCCCGACAGAAACTCGATGGATTGCAGATACTGGACCGCCCCCCAGCCACCGGTGCAGATCTGGCCCGCCAGGTCGGCCACCACGCCGGTCAGCGCATCGCAGAAATCGACAAGATCGGTGCCGGTATCGCCGTTCAGCGTGTCTTGCCCGGCGCTGGCGATCATCGTGTCATTGCCACGGGTGCCCACCAGATAGTCGGCGTTCGAGCCGCCCGCATAGACCCGGAACCCGATTTCATAGGCCGAGGTCGCGTGCCAAAGATCGAACGGACCGGCCGCCTGAAAATCCGCAAGCGTCAACGGCAGGCCGTTCGATGAGGTCACCACCAGGGTTTCCTGGCGGAACCGCAGGATTGCCCCGGTGGCCGTCGATTCGACGCTGAGGTCGGACAGATCGTAGATGCGGCCCCAGGCTGACAGGTCGATCCGGTCGATGCCGCGCTGGAAATCGCGGATCTCATCAGTGGCGCCGTCGCCCGACAGCACGAAAAGATCGGCCCCCGCGCCACCGTAAAGCACGTCTTCGCCGGTGCCGTCGCAGATCACGTCATTGCCCGCACCGCCCGACAGGGTGTCGTTGCCGATCCCGCCGCAGATCAGGTCGGCCCCCGCGCCGCCTTGCAGGTTGTCGTCGCCCGCACCGCCCTGCAGCGCATCGGGCAGGCCGCCAAGATCAAGGTGCAGCCGGGTGATGCCGGTGCCCTCGCCGCCGACGAAAACGTCAAACCCGTCCGGGGTCTGGTGCAGCGCGATGGCACTGATCGACGACAGCGCCAGCCCCGGTTCGTCCAGAATGGTGCCCTGCAGCACCAGCCGCCCCTCGGGCAGGATCTCGAACAGTTGCAACCCGCCGTCGTTGCCCCCCGCCACCACGAAGGCGCGGTCGCCGATGGTGATCGAGGCCGAAACCTGAACCCCGGCAAAGCGCGTGTCCAGCGTGTCGACCAGGTGGTCCGAGACCATCAGACTGCCGCCCGGCTTGACCTCGATCAGGCTGATCGACGAGGTGTTCGGCGCCGTCACCACCAGCCAGGTGTGGCCATGGGCAGACACCGTTTCCAGCCCGTTCGGCCCCGAAATGCCCAGACCGTTCGCAGCCCCGATCTCGCTGGCCAGGGTCAGTCGCCCGTTCGCTGCCACCAAATACAGCGACACCATGCTTGTGGTCGGCGACACAGCCGCCAGATAGACCGCGCCGCCGATCCGGACCTCGGTCATCTCGCTGATCGTCACGCCCTGCAGATCGGGGCCAAGGGCCAGGCTCTGCAAGACGGTCAGCCCGCCGTTCGCTGCCATCGAATAGACCCGAACCGAGGCTTCGTTGGCCATGTTGACGTAAAGGAAGGTCTGGCCGTTCAGCGTCAGCACGGTTTGCGATGCGATCACCCCCGCCGGCCCGCCGCCCGGCTTCACGATGCCGCCGATGGTGCCAATGGCGTCCAGCCGGTAGCTGAGCATCGTGGTCTGGTTCGAGCCGGAAACGATCAGATGCGGCTGGCCGGAAATCGTCACCACGTCCAGCGTGGGGGTGACCGGCAATTGCAAGGTGATGTTGAAGCCGACCTGATCGGCCAGCACCATGGCGCCATCGACATCCAGCGCGATGACCCCGCCGCCCGCACGGGTCGCGGCGTACAGCATCAGGTTGCCGCCACGCTCCAGCAACTGCATGTCGCCGATGCCTGAAACCATGTTCACTGGCGCGCCGACAAAAGTCTCCACTACCGAAAAACTGAACATTCCCCTGCCCACACCAACCCGCTACCCCAGCTTCAGGAATCGGCGAAGGGCAAAGCCCGGCGAAGGTGGCGGAATGGCAAGATTGGGAAGAGTCGCCCGGATTCGACGCGAATGCGCGGCATTGCGCGCAGCATCTGTTTCGGCCAAGAAGGATGGGCGGGGCCTGGCCCGCAGAAGGCGAAAGTGACCGTCGCGGATGCCGCCCAGCACGCATGTCCATATCGTGATGGCCACCTACAACGGGGCGCGCCACCTGCCCGAGCAGCTGGAAAGCCTGGCGGCCCAGACCCATGCCGACTGGTCGCTGATCGTGTCGGATGATGGCTCCAGCGACGGCACCCTGCAGATCCTTTACAATTTCGCCACCCGCTTCCCGGTCACCATCCTGCCGGGGCCAAGGCAGGGGGCGGCGCGCAACTTCCTCACAGCACTGTGCCACCCCGATCTGCCGCGCGGCATTGTCGCATTGGCCGATCAGGACGATGTCTGGCTGCCCGGCAAACTGGCGCGCGGCTTGCGGCGGATGCAGGCCAGCCCCGGCGACGGCCCG
>JBATAV010000484.1:0-1644 GCA_049662025.1 Paracoccaceae bacterium
GGCCTGTTCGGCCTGATCTTCCTGGCGATTTCGGTCGGCCGCGGCCGCGGTGCCCAGCGATTGGCGCATCTGGTCGAGGTTTCGGGCCAGCGCGCCGATTTCGTCACCGCGTCCGGTTTCGGGAATCCGGCGGTTGAAATCGGCTGCGGCGACTGACCCCATGGCCCGGTCGACCCGCCGCAACGGCATGCTGATGATCGCGCGCAACGCCAGCGCCGAAATGGCGGCCAGCACCACGAAAACCGCCAGTGCCTGCAGCCGCAACAGCAGCGTTTCCTGTGCGATCCAGCTTTGCAGATGGGCATCGCTCCATTCCACGACGATGCCGCCTTGCGGTTTGCCGTCCTTGCCGGAGGAAAGCCTTACCAGCGTCAGCCCGTCTGCGCTGACCGTCGCCTTGCCGGAGGCCAGCGCCTGCACCGCCAGCGCCTGTGCCTCGGGAGAGGCATCATCCGGCGTTGCCACGATCATTGCGCCAGCGGCATCGAAGGCCATGGCGCGCAAGGCCGCCCCATCCGAACGATCCAGCGTCAGAGCCATTTCGGCCCGGATGTCATCGGCCTTGCGAAAGCGGATGGCCGCACCGGTCCCGACCGTCAACGCCTCGGTCATTTCGGTGGCCAGCGCGCGCAGGCCTTCGCGGGCGACATCGCTGGCCAGTCTGGCGCCCTGCCAGGACAAAAGGGCTGCCAGCAAGCCGGTCGTCACCGCCGTGATGGCGACGGCGCGCAGGAAAACCGAAAGACGCAGCCGAAAACGATCGGAAACGGATGGTGCCATGGGCGTTTTCCTTCCGCAGGGATTACATCAGCGATTCGGCATCGACACCCACGGTAAGGGTTCCCAGCGCCTCACCCGTTGCCGGGTCGGCGATGGTCATCGAAATTTGGCCCTGATAGCGCTGGGTCGATTCATCCAGTTCGACATCTGCGATGTGGTGGCCATCGGGCGCGGGGAAGACCTTGAGAAACTTCGCTTCATCGCCCTGCCAATAGTCCGAGGTCGGGTCCGAGGCGGCGACATTCAGGCCCCTGGCGTCGGTGATGAACGCCTCGGTGATCTTGCCACCGCTGTCAGCCACGCGGGCGCGCAGGAAATCGGCCGCCGGGTTGTGCAGGACGCCGCCGACTAGCGCCGAATCGGCTAACGACACCTCGGCCTGCCATTGCTGGTCAAGCGCGTCGATGGCGGGCTGATCGAGACTGCCGGTGGTGGCGTTCTGGGCGCGGATGGCATCAAGCAGAACCGGATCGGCGGCCCAGGTGGTGATGTCGCTGGAAAGATAGGATTCCAGCGCGGGGGTGAAGTCATCGGCCAGCGCGGGGCAGGCAAGCAGAAGCGCAAGCGGCAAGGCAGTGGTGAGGCGGGTCATGGAAATCCTTTCGAAGCGTTGGAACGGGCAGGCCGCAGCACCTGGGTGCCGGGGTCTGGCTTCGAAGTGTCGGGGTGGAACCTTGCCTTGGGGTTAACCCTCGCCAAGCCCTTCCGCTAAAATCTTATCGAACCGCTTTGCCTGCCGCGCGGTCCAGCGCACGGCGATGCGCCAGCCCTTGGCGGATTGCTTTTCGCTGACCACGACATTCTGGTCATGCAGCCAGGCGCGGCGGCGGCCTTCGGTAAAGCCGAGGGTCAGGGTGGTTTCGA
>JBATAV010000485.1:0-12250 GCA_049662025.1 Paracoccaceae bacterium
GATAGTTGGGGTCAAGGACAGCATAACCGCAGGCGACCCAGAACTGGATTTTCGGGGTCATCCAGTCTTCGGAATGCCAGGTCGGCCCGCCGTGGACGTAACCAATCAGGCCCTTTGGCTGGCCTTGGGGGCGGTAGAGCCAGCCCTGCATCGGGCAGCCATCGGGGGCGGTCCAGCGGAAATCCTCTGGCGCGGTGTGGCGGCGGGCGGGTTCGGCGGGCACACGGAATATGGCACGGCAGGTGCCATCGGCGGCCACTGCCACCAGATCATGCGGCGCATCGGCGTCATAAGCCTCGGCCAGCCAGCCGCCATTTGGCAGGGCGGCATGGGGCAAAAGGCTGCGGCGGCCGGATTGGTTGGGCAGGGGGTAGATTTTGCCGCCTTCGACAAGCGCGGCGCGGGTGTGGCTTTGGTCGTGATGGATGACGGCGAAGGCGGGGCCAGTGCCGGCCAGCGCCGCGAACGAGCGCAGTGCGGGCTCTTCGGCCAGCCAGTCCACCGCGCCAGAGGAAAGGGTAAGGATGCCCAACCCGTCGTGCCCGTCACGGTCACCGGCAAAGGCGATGCGATCGTCATCCAGCCAGACGCCGTTGACGTTATTGGTGGGGCCAAGGTTCAAGACCTCATGCGCTGCATTGCCATCGGTCTGTACCACCCAGAGCTGATAGCCGCCGGGCGCGCGTTCGCTGCGATGCCACAAAAGCCGGGTGCCATCCGGCGAAAGCCTGGGGCCGATGTAGTAGTGCGGCGGGGAATCGGCGCGGGCCAGGCAGGTGCGGGCACCCGAGGCCAGATCTTGCCGCCAAAGCCAGGCGCCGGTGGTAACCTCGGCCCTGGCATAGTCGTAGTTGGCCAGGAAATAGACCGTGCGGCCATCCGGCGAAAGACAGCCGCCATAGACATAGTGGCTGTCTTGCCTGGGCGTCAGTTGGGTCAGCCTGCCGGTGTGCCGGTCCAAGAGCAGCAGGTGATCGTGTTCGTTGGCATTGACCGACTGCGACAAGAGAAGCCGCGCCCCGTCAGCCGAGACATCGCGGATGTCAAAGTGATCTGTGCCATGGGTCAGGCGTTCCGGCGTGGCAGAACCGTCAATCGCTGCGCACCAGACCTCTTCGGTTTCGGTCGGGCCGGCCAGCGTCCAGAAGGCCCATGTGCCATCAGCCGAGGCATGGATGTTTTCGATCTGCGGCACAGCGGCCCAGAGCGAGGCGAGGTCTTGGGTCATGTCAGGTCTCGATGAAATGGCAGGCGGCGGTGCGGTCTTGGGCCACGGGGCGCAGTTCGGGGCGGGTGGTGCGGCAGATGTCGGCGGCCTTTGGGCAGCGGCTGGCGAAGACGCAGCCGGGGGGCGGGTTCAGCACCGAAGGCAGTTCGCCGGGCAGCGAGGTGCCGACGCGGCCACGCTCGCGCTTTGGGTCGGGTTCCGGGACGGCCTGCATCAGGGCCTGGGAATAGGGGTGCAGGGGCCCGGCGTAAAACGCATTGCGCGGCGCGGTTTCCATCACCCGGCCCAGGCACATCACCATCACGTCATGGCTGATGTGGCGCACCACGGCCAGGTTGTGCGAGATGAAAACCAGGGCGAGGCCCATCTTTTCCTGCAGGTCCATCAAGAGGTTGATCACCTGCGCCTGGATCGAGACGTTCAAGGCCGAGACCGGCTCATCACAGATGATCATCTTCGGTCGGCCGACGATGGCGCGGGCGATGCCCACCCGTTGCGCCTGCCCGCCCGACAGTTCATGCGCGTAGCGGTCGGCGAAATCGGCGGACAGGCCAACCTGTTGCAACGCCTGAACCGCGCGGGCGCGGGCGTCGGTGCGGCTTAGGTCTGGCTCGAACGTGGCAAGCGGGCGTGAGACGATGCGGCCAAGGGTCATGCGCGGGTCAAGTGCTGCGACGGGGTCCTGGAAGATGATCTGCATTTCGGCCCGGCGGCGGCGCAGGTCGGGGATGCTCGCCATGTCCTGGCCCTGCCACAGCACGTGACCTTCCGATGGCGGGATAAGGCGCAACAGCGCGCGGCCAAGGGTGGATTTTCCGCAACCGGATTCGCCGACCACGCCAAGGGTTTTTCCCGGCTCCAGCGACAGCGAGACGTCGTGGACAATGGGCAGAAGGCGCGGCGCACCGAACAGGCCGGTGCCGGGGATCCTGTAGCCGACACCAAGGTTGCGGGTTTCCAGAAGGCTCATGGCGCGGGCTCCGACAGGTGACAGGCAGAGCGGCGGCCGGGGCCAAGCGCGCGCAATTCGTGCAGCGGAGGCCGTGTGGTGGCACATTTCGGCAAGGCCACCTCGCAGCGCGCGACAAAGGGGCAGCCGGCGACATCGCCGCCGCCCGACCTTGGGGTGCCGGGAATGGTGCCAAGACGCGGCGTCAGTGCGGTTTCCAGTCGCGGCATGGCGGCCAGAAGGCCGCGGGTATAGGGATGCGCCGGGGCGTCGAACAGAAACTCGGCGGGGGCTTCCTCCATGATCCGGCCACCGTAGAGCACGGCGACGCGGTCGCAGAGGCGGGCGACCACGCCAAGGTCATGGGTGACAAGGATGATGGCGGTGCCGGTCTCGGACGCCAGATCGGCCATCAGGTCCAGAACCTGGGCCTGAATGGTGACGTCCAGCGCAGTGGTGGGTTCATCGGCCAGAAGCAGCTTGGGCTTCGCCAGCAGCGCCATGGCGATCATCACCCGCTGGCGCATGCCGCCGGAAAATTCGTGCGGATAGCGCCGCGCCCGGTTGGCGGCATCGGGGATGCGGACGCGGTCAAGCATCCGGACCGCCTCGGCCCGGGCGGTGGATTTCGACAGGCCCTTGTGCACCATCAGCCCTTCGGCCAGCTGGTCGCCAACCCGGATATAGGGGTTCAGCGAGGTCATCGGATCCTGAAAGATCATCGACATCTGCTGCCCGCGCACGCGGTCCAGCGCGCGCGGGGTCAGCGCCAGCAGGTCCTGGCCCCGAAACAGCGCCTGCCCGCCGACCGTGCCGTTGGAGGCCAGCAGGCCCATCAGCGCATAGAGGATCTGGCTTTTGCCCGAGCCACTTTCGCCGACGATGCCCAGCACCTCTCCTGCCGCAAGGTCCAGCGTGACGCCATCGACGGCAACCGAGGTGCTGTCGGGAAGGCGAAAGCGCACGGTGAGGTCGCGCAAGGAAAGCAGCGGATCAGCGGTCATTTGGGTCAAAGGCGTCTCGCAGCCCATCGGCGATGAAGTTGAGGCAGAAAAGCACGGTGGCCAGCAGTATGCCGGGCAACAGAAGCAGGCGCAGATCGGTGCTCATGGCGTTGGTACCGGTCTGGATCAGGTTGCCCCAGCTGGCCTGCGGTTCCTTGATGCCGATGCCGAGGAACGAGAGGAAGGATTCGGACAGGATCACCTCGGGGACCAGCAGGCTGCCGTAGACGATGACGACCGAAATGCAGTTCGGGACGATATGCTCCAGCACGATCTGGCGGCTGGTCATGCCGCCTGCCCTTGCGGCCTCGACAAATTCCTTGCGGGCCAGCGATTGCGCTTGCGCCCGCACGATGACGGCGGGGGTCAGCCACAGGGTGAAGACGATGGCGGCAAACAGCGCCACGTTGCCGCCGCCGAACAGAAGCGACAGCAAGATGACAAGGATCACATAGGGAAAGCCGTAAAGGATTTCGACCAGCCGCATCATCAGCCCATCGGTGCGGCCACCGACAAAGCCCGCCACGGCGCCGTATAGGACGCCGATCACGCCCGCCACCAGCGCGCCGAGAAAGCCGATGGTCAGCGAGACGCGGCCACCTTCCAGCACGCGGATCAGAAGGTCGCGGCCATAGTCATCGGTGCCGAAGAGGTGCAGGCTGAACAGGTTCACCGGGGCCGAGATATTGTCGAAATCTGCATCCTCTCCGGTAAAGGGAAAGGCATAGGGGCCAAGGAAACAGGCCACCACGATCAGCGCCAGAACCCAGATCGACAGCATCGCCAGCCGGTTGCCGCGAAAGCGGCGGAACTGCAGTTGCAAGGTCGAGGCAGGGCGGGTGGGGGCCAGATCAACCGTCATTGCGCAACCTCGGATCCATCCAGGCCCGAACGACATCGGTGCCGATGTTGAACAGGATCAAGAGGCCACCATAAAGCAGGGTGATCCCCATCACCAAAGGGTAGTCGCGGTTCAGGGCGGCATCGACAAAGTGGCGGCCGATGCCGGGAAGGGCAAAGACCGTCTCGATCAGGATCGACCCGGTGATGATCGCCGCCGTGGCCGGGCCAAGGTAGGCCACCACCGGCAACAGCGCGCCTTTCAGCGTGTGTTTCCAAAGCGTCCGGCGCCAGCCGATGCCCTTGGCCTGCGCGGTGCGGACATAGTTTTCGCGCAGGGTCTCGATCATCGAGGTGCGGGTCAGTCGGCTTATGTAGGCGATGTTCGGCAAGGCCAGCACCAGCACCGGCAGGATCAGGCTGCGGATGCCCTGATCCCAGCCGCCCACCGGCAACCAGCCCAGTTTCAGCGCGAAGACCACCTGCAGCACCGGGCCAATGACGAAGATCGGGATGGCGATGCCGATCACCCCGAAAGTGCCGGCCGCATAGTCGGTAAAGCCGTTGCGGCGCAGCGCGCCGGCGATGCCCAGCGCCACACCGACCAATGAGGCGACGACCACCGCCCAGAAGCCGATGGTCAGCGAATAGGGCAGGCCGGAGGCGATGATGTCGGCAACCGAATAGTCGCGGAACCGGGTTGAGGGGCCAAGGTCCAGATGCAGAAGGCCCCAGACGAAACGGCCGAACTGCTTCCAAACCGGCTCATCCAGGTGGAAGGCGGCTTCGATATTGGCCTGCACGTCGGGCGATATCTTGCGGTTGCGCGAAAACGGCCCGCCGGGCGCCAGTCGCATGACGAAAAACGTCAGCGTGACCAGGGCCGCAAGCGTCAGCGTGCCATTCCACAGCCGTCTGCCGATGAACCTGAGCATCGCGTCTCCCCAAGGAAACGGCGGCCCGAGGGCCGCCGCTTTGCCGTCAGTCCAGCGACAGGAACTGGCTGTTGTAATAGCCGGTGGGCGAGGCGACCCAACCCTTGACATGCGGGCTGACCAGCGTGCGCGAAGGCTCGATGGCGATGGGGGCAAAGATCACTGCATCCAGCAGGATCTTCTCCGCCTTGGCCAGTTCGATGTTGCGGCTGGCGGCGTCGGGCTTTGACGCCGCGACATCCATCTGCGCGTCATATTCCGGGCTGACCCAGTTGTAGCCCGGTTCTGCCGAGGGGCGCTGATAGGCCAGGAAGGTTTCGGCCCCGGCGAAATCGCCGATCAGATCGTCGGCGAACACGTCCCAGCCGCCAGCGTAGAACGCGTCCAGCCAGGCCTTGCGCTCCATCGGTTCAACGGTTGCCTGTACGCCCAGCACCTTTTTCCACATCAAGGTCACGCCCTGGGCCAGCCGGGTGCGGTCTTCGGCGACAGTGGTGATGATGTTGACCTTCAGTGGGTTGTCCGGGCCATAGCCCGCCGCCGCCATCAGCTCTACCGCCTTGGCCTCGCGCTCGGCCTGGGTCAGCTCGGCATAGGGCATTTTCGGGCCGTCATAGGTGGGATCGAATCCGCCCGCATAGGAATAGGACGGAATAGCACCGCCCTTGACGATCTTGTTCTCCAGCGTCTCGCGGTCGATGGCCAGCGACAGCGCCATGCGGACGTTGATATCCCGCATGGCCGGATGGGTCAGGTTGAAGGAATAATAGGTCACCTCGGTGGAGGGCGAGATGAAGACCTGATCCGGGACCGAAGCTTTCAGTGCCTCGATCTCGTTCACCGGGATGTCGTAGGTGATGTCCAGCTCTCCGGCCTGATAGCGTTTCAGTTCGGTCGTCACATCTTCGGTGACGTAGTATTTGACGAAGGGAATGGCGACATTGGCCGCGTCCCAGTAGTTCGGGTTCTTCTCAAGCAGCACATGGCTTTGCGGCACGATTTCGCGGAAGACATAGGCGCCGTTCGACACCACTTTCGCCGGGTCCACAAAGCCCGCCGCGCCGTTCGCCTTCAGGCTGGGGGTGTGCAGCGGCGGGATCTGGAAGGCGCCCGCGATGAACAGAAGATGCGGCGCCGGGGTCAGCATGTCGATCACCACGGTGCGGTCATCGGGGGCCGTCACGCCAAGGGCCGAGGCATCCTTGGTGACGCCATTGGCAATGTCGGCAGCCCCTTTGACCTGCACGACGGAATAGAAGTAGTATCCCTTTTCGCTGACCGTCGCGGGGTCAAGCGTGCGGGCGACCGAGTTGACGAAATCCTGCGCCACCAAGGGGTCGCCGTTCGACCATTTCAGCCCTTCGCGCAGATGGAAGGTATAGGTCTTGCCATCCTCGCTGACGTCCCAGCTTTCTGCAGCGCCGGGCATGACCCCGCCGCCGGGGCCATAGTTGACCAACCCTTCATAGGCGTCCATCAGGATCCAGCCGGCGGCACCGTCGAAGTTGACCTGCGGGTCCAGCGACGACCATTCCGAGCCGATGCCACGATCCAGTGTGTCGTCGGCCATTGCCGCCGTGCCCAAGCCAAAGGCCAGCGCGGCACTGACCAGCATGCGGCCAAGTCCTTGCATTTTCATCGTTCTTGCTCCCTGTCGTTTCTTGTCGGTTCAGTCGGACAGCAGGTCGCCCTGCCGGAGAATGGTATCGCCCGCGACATGGCCCAGGCTTTGGCCCTTCAGGCAGAACGGCCAGAGTTCGCGGCGGAACATCAGGCCGGTGGCGGGGCTGGGCACGGGCAGGCGGCGGCGGGTCATCGGGTCGGAGACATGGGCCAGCACCTCGCCTTCGGTGACATCTGTTCCCGGCTCGATCACCCAGGTGACGATGCCACCTTGCGGGGCAAAGGCCTCTCCGGCGCCGCCAAGCGGGGTCTGGCGGGCGGGCGGATGGGCAGGGGATTGTGCGCCTGACAAGGCGCCAACCGCCCCCAGAAAGGCCATCAGATTTTCGCCGTCCTGCCGCCCGGTGGCATCATCCACATCGCGCTGGCCGCGATATTCCAGCGTGGTCGAGAAACAGCCCGCCGGAATGGGGTGGCCGGGAAAGCGGTCGCGCAAGGCCCGCCAGGGCGCGGTATGCGCCTCGTCAAAGGCATTGCCGCCCGAGATATCCTCGATCAACGCCAGCTTTGCCCCAGTGCAGCGGCCCAGAAGATCGGTGATCTCGGGCCGGGCGGATGAGGCGTAAAGATGCATCACCGCGACATGGTCGCAGTGCAGGTCAAGCACATGGTCGGCATCATGCGACCCGGCCATCAGGCGCAGGCGCAGGTCGTCCACTTCGGTCTGCGGGCTCTGCTCGGCCAGCGCCTTGGCAAAGGCAGCACGGATCAGATCGCGGTTGCGGTCGGCGCTGTCGGTCAGCTGGCCGTCCAGCGCATCGCCCGCCAACGCCGCAAGATCGGGGTAGCCGCGGTTGAAGTTGCACATCGATTCCAGGTCTTGCCGCCCCTGCGGTTTGCCATGAACCCATTGCGACAGGCCGATGGGATTGGCCAGCGGCACCACCACGATCTGGCCCGTGATCCGCCCTTCGGCCTCGGCCTGATCAAGCATCTCCATCAGATGCCACAGGCCAATTGGCCCCGGCATTTCGTCGGCATGCAAGCCGCCCTGCAGATAGACCTTCGGACCCTGCCCCGCCGCGCCCCAGACATGGCGCGTCAAACTGCGGGTTGTTCCCGGGCTGACGCAAGTCAGGGCAACGGTTTCGGTTTTCATGCAGACCTCTGGCCGCAATGGCCCTTCGCGTGAAAGTCTGCGTCCGCGCCGAAAGGTGAGTCAAGCATCATCGCCACCCTCCAGCGGACCGAGGAGTGGCTCCAGCAGCCCGCGGCAGGCGGTGCGGGCGCGGGTGCTGTCAAACGCTTCGGGGTCGATGCATTGCTCCAGCCACAGCCCGTCGATCAGGCCGATGACGGTGGTGGCCAGCGCGCCTGCGTCGATCCTCAACCCGCGGGCAAAGCAATGCTCTTCGATCGCCAGTTCTACGGTGGCGCGGTATCGGCCATAGTTCCGCCGATGCGCGGCGCGCAGGTCGGGGTTCACCGCCACCTCTCCCCAAAGCGCCAGCCAGATGCGCAGGTTTTCCGGGGAATGGCTTTCGGAATCGAACATCGCATCCAGAAGCTGGCCCAACGGCAGCGGCTCTCCCTCGGGGCGCAGAGTCGCCAGCATCGGCTGATAGGCGGCCTCGTAGACCGCCGCCAAAAGCCCGTCCTTGCCGCCGAAATAATGCGCAATCAGGCCCCGGGACGCCTCGGCCCGGCGGCAGATATTGTCGATGGTAAAGGCGGTGATGCCCCCTTCCGCCAGGCAGGCCAGCCCCGCCTGCACCAGCATCTGGGCGCGGTCTTCGGCCGAATAGCGGCGGAATCTGGGGGCGTCAGAGGTGGTCACGCGGGATCGCCTCTTGCCAGTTGCGCCGGAAGATCTCGGTGCCGTTTTCGGTCAGGATGATTTCGGCCTGCACATGGAAATGGGTGGCGTCGCAGGTCATCCGGCTGGTGCTTTCATGGGTGAAGACGCCATCGGCGCGGGTCTGGGTGACGCGGTAATGGGTGGAGATGTCGGCGCTCAGCGGATCGCCTTCGGTGATGGTATAACGGGCGTGGCCGTCACTGGCCTGACGGATGCCGATGTCGGTGAATTCATGGTCATAGGTCCAGCGCGGGAAATCGACGGTGATCTTGCCGCTGAGAAGATCGCGGGTGATGCGGCGCGGGGCGGCGGGGGCGGTGGGGTGATCCACCGTCGGCACCTCTGGCGCGGATTCGGGCGGGTCGAAGGGGCGTAGGCGGGCGTCTTCGGGGCGCGGGGGCCGAACCGGCAGGGTCAGGACGGTGGCGCCGGTGTCGATGCTCAGCCTGGCCGGTTCGGGTGAGGGCCAGGCGATGGGCCAATAGCTGCTGGACAGCGCCAGCCCGATGCGGTGGCCCGGGGCGAAGGCATGGGCGATGTCGTCCAGTTCCACCTCGACAGTAATGGCTTCGCCGGGCGTCAGGGCCTGCGGACAGTCGTGGCCCTGCCAATGGGTCAGGTTCATCACGCCCAGGGTGACGCGGGTAGACGCGCCATCGGGGGCCACGTCGTTCAGCCGCACGGCGACCAAGGCCAGCGGCTTGTCACTGGCCACCCGCAGGGTCAGCCTTGGTGCCCCGAGGATTTCCAGCCGCTCGGGCAGGGGATCGCTGAGCCAGACCAATGATCCGCCGTCATCCTCGCGCTGATCAGGTGGCCAGTCGGCATCGGCGCCATAACGCCCGATCTCTCCGGCCGCGATGCCGACCCAGAGGGGGGAGGCAATATGGGCAATGCCTGGCTGCGGCGAGGAGGTCAGTGACTTCCCGGCGGGGAAATAGCTGTGCGGCGTGATGCGGGGCGACGGCCATTGGTCTTCGCCCACCCAGCGGCCGGGGCGATGGTCGTAGCAGGTCTTCGGGGCCACGCCGTCCTGCATCCAGACCCGCAGAATGGGTTCGAGCATGATCCCGGTGTCGCGACCCTTCATCCAGTGGTCGCACCAGCGGACCACCTCTTGCAGCCAGCCGATGGCGGGGCCGACTGTCACTTCGTTAGGGAAGGAATGCGCCCAGGGGCCGACCAGCCCCCGGCAGGGCGCAGTCATCCCGGCCAGAAGGCGCGGCACGGCTTCGGAGTAGTTGTCGGCCCAGCCGGAAACGGCATAGACCGGGATCCTGATCGCAGCGAAATCCTCGCAGACCGAGCCTTGGCGCCAATAGTCGTCGCGGCGTTGATGGGCCAGCCAGATCAGGCCCCAGGGGCGGTTGGCCTCGATCCGTTCGCGCCAGATGTCCCGCCATTTGTCGCCGTGCAAGGCAGGGTCAGGCGGCAGATCCATGCCGGCGACCATGGTGGCCGACCAGTCCATGTTGTCCTTTGACAGGCATCCGCCGATGTAATGCACGTCGGTGGCATAGCGGTCGTCGGTAAAGCCCACCGCGATCACGGTTTTCAGCGCAGGTGGCTGGCGAGCGGCGATCTGCAGCCCGTTGAACCCGCCCCAGCTGATGCCGATCATGGCGACCTGCCCGTCGCACCAGCTTTGCTGCGCGATCCATTGGATCACATCGCAACCGTCTTCCTGTTCCTGCACGGTGTATTCGTCGTGCAGCACGCCTTCGCTTTCGCCGGTGCCACGAATGTCGACGCGCAGGCAGGCATAGCCATGCCCGGCAAGATACATGTGCAGCCCCTGATCGCGGCTGCGGGTGCCGTCATGCTTGCGATAGGGCAGGTATTCCAGAATGGCCGGATGCGCGCCCTGCCCTGCCGGCCGCCACAGCTTGGCCGCCAGCCGCGTGCCATCGGGCAGCGGGATGAAGAGGTTTTCGATGACCTCTACCGGAAAGGGGAAGTCGGTTCGGATCATGCAGGGTCCTTCTTGTTGAACGATCATGCAACAAGCGCTGGCCCTGAGTCAAACCGCAAAGCATTATTGACCGGAAGCCTGTGTCCGTCTTACTATACAATCGTTCAACAAGGTAGCGCCATGCCCCGCGATCCCCGCCATGACATCCTGTTCCAGCCGGTGCAGATCGGCCCCAAGGTGGCAAAGAACCGGTTCTTTCAGGTGCCGCATGCCTCCGGCATGACCAATGCCGCGCCGCGCGTCCGGGCGGCGTTTCGCGGCATGAAGGCCGAAGGGGGATGGGGCGTGGTCTGCACCGGGGCCTGTTCGGTCGATCCGAGTTCGGATGACAGCCCGTTCCCCAACGCCACCCTGTGGGACGATGCCGATATCAAGGCCCATGCGCTGATGACGGAAGCCGTTCACGAACATGGCGCGCTGGCGGGGGTAGAGTTGTGGCACGGCGGGGCGGCAGCGATGAATCGCACCTTGCGGGATGTGCCCCTGTCGCCGTCAGGGGTGCCGTGGATGGCGACGCATGTCGGCTTCATGACCGCCGCGCGGCCCAAGGTGATGGATGCGCGCGATATCCGCAATCTGATCCGCTGGCATGAAGATGCGGCGAAGCGGGCGGAACAGGCGGGCTTTGACATCCTTTATGTCTATTCCGGCATGGGGTACCTGCCCTATCAGTTCCTGCTGTCGGACTATAATTTCCGCACCGATGCCTATGGCGGGTCTGTCCGCAACCGGGTGCGGCTGACCGAAGAGCTGATTGATGCGGTGCGGCAGGCGACGGGGGGGCGCTGCGCGGTGGCCTTGCGGATGTCGATGCAGGAGTTGCGGGCGCGGCCTTCTGATGTGGCGGAAAGCCAGGCGCATGAGGTTGTCGGGCTGTTGCGCGATGCGCCGGATCTGTTCGACGTGAAGATGGACTATTCGGCCTATGATTGCTCGCCCAGCCGGTTCTCGGGTGAGGGGAGCCATGAGGCGACCATTGATTTCATGAAGACGGTGACCGACAAGCCGGTCGTCGGGGTGGGGCGCTTCACCTCGCCCGATACCATGGTGTCGATGATCAAGCGCGGGGTGCTGGACCTGATTGGCGGCGCGCGGCCCTCGATCGCCGACCCGTTCCTGCCGCAGAAGATTGACCAGGGGCGCGAGGCGGATATCCGCGAGTGCATCGGCTGCAACATCTGTATCAGTAGCTGGCACGATGGCGTCTGGGTGCGCTGCACGCAGAACCCAACGGCGGGCGAGGAGTATCGGCGCGGCTGGCACCCCGAGCGGGTGGCAAAAGACGGGACCGGCAGCGTCTTGGTGATCGGCGGTGGACCGGCCGGGCTGGAGGCGGCGCTGGTGCTGGCGCGGCGGGGGTTTGCCGTGACAGTGGCTGAAATGGCGCGAGAGTTTGGCGGGCGGCTCTTGTGGGAAAGCCGCCTGCCCGGCTTGCGGCAATGGTTCCGGGTGGTGGATTACCGGCTGGGGCAGTTGCGGGCGATGGAAAACGTGGAGCTTTTCCCCGAAAGCCCGATGACGGCGGCGGATGCACTGGCCTTTGGCGCCGATCATATCGTGGTCGCCACCGGGGCCGATTGGGACAGCGCGCTGTGCGGGCCGAACGAGATTCCGGCGGGGCGGGTGGACGGGCCGGGGGTGTTCACGCCAAGCGACCTTGCAGCGGGGCGGATGCCGGAAGGGCCGGTCGTCGTGCATGACTTCGACAACTATTACATGGGGTCGGCGGTGGCCGAGATGCTGGCCGACAAAGGGCTGACGGTGACCTATGTGACCACGGCGGGCAATGCCGCCGCCTGGGGTTTCATGACCAATGAACAGCCGCAGGTGCATCAGTCTTT